>JAHJIQ010000075.1 GCA_018823285.1 Pseudomonadota bacterium | reverse complement strand
GAATCCAGAAGTCAGAAGCCAGGAGAAAAGCTTTAAAATCAGTCATTCTGACTACTGGTTTCTGACTTCTCATCATGGACTACCACTATGACTCTGAACTATTTTACGACAGCAAATCGACACCATAAGACAAGTCGGAAAATTGAGTTATAAAATCTCAACTCTTCCCAAACGTTATCAGGGCATCCATTCTGGCCAGGGCCGCGCCGCTCAACACTGTCTGCCGGGCGAGGGTGATCCCTGACTTGAGATCAGCGCTCCTGCCGGCAGCCATGATGGCGGCTCCGGCATTCATCAGGACCATATCCAGGCATGGCCCCTCTTCCCCGCCGACAATCCGGCGAATATGGGCCGCCGCATCCGCTGCGTTCTCCTCCCCTTTGATGTCAGCGACTGTTGCCCTTGAGAGACCGACTTCCTCCGGGGTTACCGTGTAATTTCTGACCGAACCGTCAAGCCATTCAGAAACCCTGGTTGACCCGGTAATCGTGATCTCATCCATGTTGCCTTCACCGCAGACAACCAGGGCCCTTCTCGCTCCGAGTCTGCCCAGTACCGCCGCGAGCTTCTCGGTGAGACCGGGATCGAACACCCCCATCACCTGAACATTGGCCCCGGCGGGATTGGTAAGCGGCCCGAGAATATTGAAAACCGTCCTGATACCTATCTCCCGGCGTGGCCCGATGGCGTGCTTCATCGCCGCATGCATGACCGGCGCGAACATGAAACCGATTCCAATCCGGCTGATGCATTCACCGACCTCTTCCGGGGTGAGCGCAAGATCGACGCCCAGCGCCTCCAGAACATCTGCGCTGCCGCAATGGCTGGAAACGGAGCGGTTGCCGTGCTTGGCCACCGGGATCCCCGCGCCGGCGACAACGAAGGCCGAAGCAGTCGACACATTAAAGGTGCCGGAACCGTCACCCCCGGTGCCGCAGGTATCGACCAGCACCTCACCCGCCACCTTCACCTCAACCCTGGACGCCTTGTCGCACATGACCTTGGCCGCCCCGACAATCTCATCGATGGTTTCGCCTTTCATCCGCAGGCCGGTGATGAAGGACCCGATCTGGGCCTGGGTGCACTCCCCGCTCATGATCTCATCCATCACCGCCACCATCTCATTCTCATCAAGATCGGTTCCGGTGACGACTTTGGCAATCGCTTCTTTAATCATCTTTCCTCCGCACTTATCTGAGCATTTTCTCATATTCTGGAGAAATAAAATTCTTCAACAACCGGACGCCTTCGGGTGTCATGATCGATTCCGGGTGGAACTGGACGCCCTCAACGGCCAGAGTCTTGTGCCGGACCCCCATCAGCTCATCCTGATCGGAGACCGCGGTGACTTCAAGACAATCCGGCAGCGTCGCCCGGTCAATCACCAGCGAATGATAGCGCATCGCGTCAAACGGCGACGGCAGCCCGGTGAAAACGCCTTTGCCGTCATGGCTCACCGGGCTGGTCTTCCCATGCATCAACCGCCCGGCACGGACCGTGTTGCCGCCAAAGGCCTCACCAATGGACTGATGCCCGAGGCAGACGCCGAGGATCGGGATTTTGCCCGCGAAATGCCTGATGGTCTCGATGGAAATACCGGCCTTGGCCGGAGTGCAGGGACCGGGGGAGATGAGAATCCGGTCGGGAGCAAGCGAGGCGAGATGTTCAATACCGACCTGGTCATTCCTGAAGATCTCCATCCTGGCGCCGAGCCCGCCGATGGTCTGTACGATGTTGTAGGTAAAAGAATCGTAATTATCGATGATCACTATCATAAGTTTCAGCCCGCTCCGGTAATATCCGTCCACTTTTCGGCAAGCTCTACCGCCCGGCGCAATCCCATGGATTTATTGATGGTTTCCTGGTATTCGGACCGGGGGTCGGAATCGGCAACAATCCCGGCTCCCGCTTGGATCCAAAGATCCTTCCCCTTGAGAATAAAAGTCCTGATCGTGATACAGAAATCCATATTCCCGGAAAAACCGAAATATCCAACCGCACCGGCGTAAGGGCCGCGTCGTTCCGGCTCAAGCTCTTCAATAATCTCCATTGCCCTGATCTTCGGCGCCCCGCTGACCGTACCGGCGGGAAAACAGGCCCTGATCACGTCAAACTGGTCTTTGCCCTCGGCGATCCGGCCATGGACTCCGGAAACAATATGCATCACATGGCTGTATCGCTCAACCACCATCAGGTCGCGGGTCTCCACCTGACCGTGTCCGGCTACCCGGCCGGTATCGTTCCGGCCGAGATCAACCAGCATCAGGTGTTCCGCCCGTTCCTTGGGGTCGGCGAGAAGTTCTTGTTCAAGGCGGCGGTCCTCTTCAGCGGTCGCGCCGCGCGGTCTGGTGCCGGCAATCGGCCGCAACTCAATTTCACCCTGTTCAAGCCGGACAAGGATCTCCGGGGATGATCCGATATGCACCAGGTCTCCCTGTTTCAGGAAGAACAGATAGGGGCTGGGATTGATATGCCGGAGGGCTCGGTAAAGGCGGAAAGGCGGCAGTTCGGTTACCGCATGGAACCTCTGGGACAGCACCACCTGAATGATGTCGCCGGCCAGGATGTATTCCTTGGCCTTGACCACCATCTCGTGAAAAGAGTCCTCACTCATGTTTGAGGAAAACTCGTGGCTCACCGGTCCCCCTTGTTCCGGAGGCACCGAAACCGGCGCATGCAGCCGGGCGATGATCGCATCAATTCTGGCAACTGCGGCCAGATACTGATCGTCAAACCCCTCCTCCCGATCAACCTCAACACAGTTAACGATGGTCAGGGACTGTTTCAAGTTATCATAGATCAGAACGATCCTCGGGATCATGAAAGAGCTGTCGGGAAAACCGGACAGAGTCCGGCTGATTTCAGGTATTTTTTCCATGAACCGGATCATGTCATAGCCGAGAAAACCCACCGCACCGCCGTAGAACCTTGGCAGAAATTCAGCCTGAGCGCTCACCTGGTACGTTTCTAGCAACTCCTGCAGCAGATCAAGGGGATTTCCGGCCATCTCCTCAACCTGGCCGTTTCTTTTCACCCGGACCTGGTCCCCGGCGCTCTCGAAGATAACCAGCGGATCAAAGCCCACAAAAGAATAACGCCCCCATTTTTCACCCCCCTCTAGGCTTTCAAAGAGGAAGGCATGGGATTCATTTCCGGCGATCTTGGCAAAAACCGTCAGGGGTGTGTCAAGGTCGGCGACAATCTCACGGTAGACGGGAACAAGACCCGCTTCGCCGGCAAGTTTTCTAAAAACCGACTGCGCTGGTTGATGCATGATGCAACCCTGTAGATGGATGACGGGGAAAAAAGAAAAAGCCATGGCAAGGGAACTCCCTTATCATGGCTTCTGGCATGGAAAAATTCATATACATCGTCCGGTGTTCCCGGTAAAGGTCAAACCTGGCGACAGGGCAACTTTAACAGCGTCTCGGAAAGAGCGGTTGCCACCTGGTGGAACCTTACTGGGAAATTGCGTTGACCCGCCTGGTCAGCCTGGAAATGCTCCGGGAGGCGTTCTTTTTGTGAATGGTCCCTTTGCCGGCTTTGGCAATCACCGGCACGGCGACGGCGAGGGCGGCGCGCGCAGCGTCAACCTGGTTCTGTTCAACCGCGGAATTAATCGCCTTGATTGCTTTCTTTACTCTGGATTTCATCGCCCTGTTGTTTTCACGACGGACCAGACTCTGACGTTGCCTTTTCAAGGCAGATTTATGATTAGCCAAAACCAAACTCCTGTTTAACTTAATGATATCAACTATTTATCTTGTTGCTGAACCTCGGCTGCGACCATTCAGCACCCTTCCAACGGGAAATAAACACAACGAAAGAGAGCGAAATTAAATGAATTGTCAACAAATGTCAAGCGACTTTCACCCTACGGATATAAGTTTCGTACGAGCAAAAAAAATGTTGCTCAACTGAATCATCATGGACATTAAGAGCGAGTGATCGCATAAAAAAAATCACCTCGCCAATGGATGAATGCAAGAGCTTGAATTCTGATTTTTTTTTAAGAAATCAGAGGTTTACCCTTGCCTTACAACCTTTTTCCAGTATATATATTTATAATCTGCCTGCAATTTAATGCGCATCCCGATCGTCCGGCGGCGGCTCCATCTTCTCTCCGGATGAATGGCTTCAGGCTTCAGCCCGGGAGACCTCAGAAGCCATAATTTCCCGCAATAACGGGCAGAAGATTTTTTTTCGTTCCGGTAAGACCTGCTTACCTTTAGATTATTTTTAGGATGGCCGACTCAGCATATGTTTGAAATTCTCCGATCACTGCGCGTTCAGGACATACTGGATATCATGATCGTCTGGTTTATAGTTTACCGGGTGCTTCTGATTATCCGGGGAACCCGGGCTGCGCAGATGCTGGCCGGCATAGGCATCATTATCATTGCATACTTCTGCGCCAGAGTTTTTGAGTTCCTGACTCTTTACTGGCTTCTGAACACTTTTCTCAGTTCCATATTCCTGATCATCATCATTATTTTTCAGCGCGATATCCGACGCGCCCTCACCCAGGTCGGGCAGACCCCTTTCACCAAAAATTACGAAGACACCGTTCACTCCATGGAAGAAGTGGTCGGAGCGGCAACCTATATGGCCAGAAAAAGAACCGGCGCCCTGATTGTTCTTGAGAGGGAGACCGGGCTCAAGGACTATCTGGAATCAGGACACCGGCTCGACAGCATCCTGAGCCGGGAACTCCTGGTCAGCCTGTTTCATCATGAATCACCGCTCCATGACGGCGGAGTAGTCGTCAGAAACGGACGGATTCTCACTGCGGGGTGCGTTCTGCCGCTCACCAAAAACCCGTATATCAGCAAAAGGCTGGGGACCCGGCACCGAGCGGCGATCGGCCTTTCCGAGGAGACCGATGCCGTGATCGTTGTCGTCTCCGAGGAAACCGGACATATTTCTTTAGTGCAGCATGGAGCCATCACCTCCGACCTCGACGAATCAACATTGCGAAACAGGCTTGAAGCCATTTTTGTTCCCCAGGAATATCAAAAGAATTTATGGAAAAGCTGGATAAACAGATAACCTCAAGACTCCGCTTCCCCGAGATCTGGAGCTGGCCGAAGGACTGGATCCTCAAACTGGTCTCCCTGTTCTTTGCGATTCTGCTCTGGTATTTCGTGGTCGGCGCCGACAAGGTGGACATGACCGTCCAGGTTCCGCTGGAGATCATCAACCTGCCCCAGAACCTGGTCATTTCCAACCAGTTCAAGAAACAGCTGGAGGTCACGGTCAACGGCCCGCGCGGCATGGTCCGGGGCCTTGAGACCCAGCGGATCACCAGGCCGGTCGATCTGTCGGCGGCCCAACCGGGGAACCGGACCATCCAGAACAAGGAAGACTCCATCAAATTCCCCCGTGGGATCAAGGTCCTGCGGATCCAGCCGGCCAACCTGACCCTGCTCATCGACCGCATGCTGGATAAAGAGCTGCCGATCAAACCGGTTATCCAGGGGCAGCCGGATCAGGGTTACGAGGTAGCCTCGGTGGTGACCGAACCTTCAACCTTAAGTGTTGCCGCGCCGGCGGCGATTATCGGCGACGAGATTTTCCTTTCCACCCAACCTGTGAACATCAACGGGCTGAAATCGAACCTGACCAAACAGGTCACCCTCGACATCAAACCCGAGATCGCCGAGCGCGTCGGCGAGACGGTGATCAGCGTCAGCGTCATCCTCAGGGAGAAACGGTTGCCGAGCGAAGCCACCAATATTCCGATCCAGTTCAACCACGAGATGGAACGAACCACTTATCGCCTTGAACCACAATCCGTTTCCGCGAAAATAGATGTCCCCTACAGCATGCGAAAAACAATTCCGCAGGGCGACCAGTTTACCGCATCCATTGAAGCCGCTAATCTGCCGCCGGGAAAACACCTCCTCCCGGTCATGGTGACGCATCCTCTGGAAGATGTCAAAATCGTAGAGGTGATCCCGCCCGCGATTACCATCAATATCAGCGAACCGAAACCACTGCTGAAAAGAAAACCGGAACCGGTCCGGGTGATTATCCGGAACGGCCCGGACAAATAATGCGCAGATTATTCGGCACAGACGGTATCCGGGGGGTTGCCAACATCTTCCCGATGACCACGGAAATCGCAATGCAGGTCGGCCGGGGGATTGCCTTTCTCGTCAAGGACATGAAGCATGGCCACCGGATCGTAATCGGCAAAGACACCAGGCTTTCCGGGTATATGATCGAAAATGCACTCGCCTCGGGCATCTGTTCGATGGGCGTCGATGTACTCTTAGTCGGCCCGCTGCCGACACCGGGCATCGCCTTTATCACTACCGGCATGCGGGCCGATGCCGGGGTTGTGATCTCCGCCTCGCACAACCCCTTCCAGGATAACGGGATCAAGATCTTCTCCCGCGACGGCTTCAAGCTCCCGGATCGCCTCGAAGAAGAGATCGAAGATCTCATTTTCTCCCAGAAGATGGCCGCCCTGCGGCCTGTTGCTGAAGAGATCGGCCGCGCTACCAGAATCGATGATGCCCGGGGGCGCTATATCGTCTTTCTGAAAAACACCTTTCCCAAGAATTACACCCTGGACGGTTTTCACATTGTCCTTGATTGTGCCCACGGGGCAACCTACGGCGTGGCCCCCCATGTTTTCGAGGAACTCGGGGCCAAGGTTACCGCCATCGGCGTGACTCCGAACGGCAGAAATATCAACGATGAGTGCGGTGCTCTCTACCCGCAGTTGATGGCCGAGAAGGTAAGAGAGCTCAATGCCGATATCGGCATTGCCCTTGATGGTGACGGCGACCGCCTGATCGTTGTCGACGAGAAGGGTGAAATCGTCGATGGCGACCAGATCATGGCTCTTTGCGCCTCCGATCTGATGATTCGCCGCAAGTTACGCAAAAAAACCCTGGTGGCGACGGTCATGAGCAATCTCGGCCTGGAGGTGGCAATGACCGATATCGGGGCGAAACTTGTCAGAACCAATGTCGGAGACCGCTATGTTGTCGAAGAAATGCGAAAAAACGACTACTGTTTCGGCGGTGAACAGTCGGGCCATCTGATCTTTCTCGATCACAACACCACCGGTGACGGCATTCTCGCTGCGCTGCAGGTCCTGGCAATCATGATCAAGAGAGAAAAGCCCCTCTCCGAACTGGCCGGGATCATAGAACTCTTCCCCCAGACCCTCAAAAATGTCCGGACCAGTCGCCGGATTGTCCCCGAAAGCATCAAGGGCTTTGCCGAACAGGTAACGGCCCACGAGAGAAAACTGGGCCGCCGGGGCCGGATTCTGGTGCGACCTTCAGGAACCGAGCCGGTGATCAGGGTCATGGTAGAAGGCGCCAATGAAACCTTGATCCACTCCATCGCCGACGACCTCTGCGAGACGATCAGAAAAGCTGATTGTCAGTAAATTGAAAATCCGACTGGATAAATTGCTTGTCGAACGGAATCTGGCCGAAAGCCGACAGAAGGCGCAGGCCCTGATCCTCGCCGGCCAGGTTTTCGTCAACGGCCAGCGGGCCGACAAGGTTGGAAGCCAGTTTCAAATCAACGCTGAAATTGAGGTCAGGGGCAGCATCAATCCTTATGTCAGCAGAGGAGGATTGAAACTTGAGGCGGGCCTTGATTATTTTCAGATCGACCTGAAAGGGTTCACCTGCATAGATTTCGGCGCCTCCACCGGCGGTTTTACCGACTGCCTGCTCCAGCGTGGAGCGGCTAAAGTATGGGCGATTGACGTCGGCTACGGCCAACTGGCCTGGAAACTCCGGCAAGACGAGCGAGTGGTAGCGATGGAAAGGACCAACGCCCGCCATCTCACCCCGGGTGATTTCCCGGCCCTTTTCGACCTGGCGGTGATCGATGCTTCCTTCATCTCGCTGGAAATCCTTCTCGAACCGGCTAAACGTCTGCTGGACAAACATGGCATGATCATCGCGCTGGTCAAGCCACAGTTTGAAGTTGGAAAAGGGTTGGTCGGCAAAGGCGGAGTGGTCAGGGATGAGGAACTGCGCAATGAGATGGTCAGGAAAATTGAAACATTCGGTCAAACGATCGGCCTTGCCTGCAAAGGTTCAATTCCTTCGCCGATTCAGGGCCCTAAAGGCAACCAGGAGTATCTGGTCTGCTTCACCCTGACCTGAAAAAAACAGCCGGATTACACCCCTGCAAACCGGACTCACCACCGCTGCGGGCATCAAAATCAGTTGCGGTCTTTGAGGCATTCCTTTTTATCACGGGAGCAGTCGATCCTGATTTTCTCGCCCTTCCAGTCGAAATCATCACGCTGTCTTTCCGAAAGGTTCCGGCAGCCATAATACTGCACCAGCCCCGACCGGACCAGAAGATCACAAATTTCTTCATCAAGATGATTATCCTTCACCATAAACCCAAGGATTTTCATGGACTCCGACAGCTTTTTCCCGGGTTTGTAGGGCCGATCTGCCGCAGTCAGCGCCTCAAAAACATCTGAAACGGCGAGAATCCTCGACTGGACCGGGATTTCATCTCCTTTCAGCCCTTTCGGATAGCCTGTTCCATCCATCTTCTCATGATGCATACCGGCGTAATCCGGAACTCTGGCGAGCTTTTTCGGGAATGGAAGCTTTTCCAGCATTTTAATGGTCAGGCTGACGTGGTTGTTGATGATCGCCCGTTCGGACTTGTTGAGAGTGCCTTTACGAATGGAAAGATTTTCCACCTCCTCTGCGGTCAGCAGGGGTTTCCTGCTCCCTTCTGCTCCGTAATGGTGGTTTGTAAGCTCCTCAATCATCCGGATCTTGTCATCCGGCAGAAATTCTCCACCGATATTCACTTTGCTTAGAAATGACAGAATCCCATCGAGTCTGTTAAGGTCTTCAGCGGGCGGTTCATATGCCCCACCCCGATCCGCCAGCTGTGCTTTAAGTTTTCCGATCTCCGCTTCTCTCTTCAGGATCTCTATCCTCGCCTCCACCAGACCGATCCGGTCGAAAATGGTCTGCAGCTTGGTGGCCTTGTCGACTACATACTCCGGGGTGGTCACCTTGCCGACATCATGCATCCAGGCGGCCATTTTCAATTCAGCCAGTTCATCATCAGAGAAACTGACTCCTGAAAAATGCCCAGACTCATCCCGGTTGATTTCTCTGGCAATCAGGGTTGTGAGTTCGGCGACCCGTGAAACATGACCGGCGGTATAAGGGGATTTCTCGTCAATGGCTGCGGCGATGGCCCGTAAAAATGCGTTTAACAGGTTTTCGAGCTCACCAACCAGCCTGACGTTGGTGATGGCGATGGCCGCCTGTGACGCAAGGCTTGTGATATCGGCAATCTCATGATCGTCAAAACTCTCCACCTCTCCGCTTTCCCGGTTCCGGGCATTCAGAAGCTGGAGCACCCCGATCACTTCATCTTCATGGTCCCGCATCGGGATCAGGAGCATCGATTTTGAGTGATATCCGGTGGTGGCATCAAAATCGCGCGTCCCCTGAAAATCAAAATCGGCGCGGTACACATCGTCGATGTTAACGGGCTTTCCCATCAAGGCGCAGTGGGCGGAAACATTGCGGTGGTTCTCAATCCCCTCGGGCCCTTTCAATGGCACCGGCGGCCAGCTGATCCGCTCACCCGTCCCCCCCATCCGCAAATCCAGTGAATCATTCTGGACGATTTTGAACTCCAGATGATCATCTTCCGTTTTGATATAGAGGGCGCCGCCGTCGGCGTTGGTGAAACGGCGTGCTTCGCTGACGATCATTTCCAGCAGCCGGTCGAGATTCTTCTCGGCGGAAAGGGCCATCCCGATCTTGACCAGCTCCTGGATCCGGTCCAGCTGATTCTCGGCAAAACATCGGACCTCATCGACCACGGCCTCTTCCAGACCACGCAGAAGGGGTGAATTTTTCAGCCAGCTGTCAATCTTCCCAGTTTGCATTGCTTCCTCGCGGTTTTTTCATTTCGGCCAGGTTGCAGTAGGGCAGCCCCATTCCTTGAAAGTATGGCAGATGCCCTTTTGATTACTTTGCTTCCAGCCAGTCTCCAGTATGGGCATTAAAGCCAAATATTCTCCGAACGGTTACAACCGATGCCGCATTGCCATCAACTTGAATTTCATCTATCAGCTCATTAAATCCGAGGTTCTCTTTTCTCCACTCGTTGGTTAAAGCACTGAACCCCAGCAATCGTTTATTGGTCACGACCACAGCCACATTGCCATTCGCTCCCTTTTTCAATACCTTTTCGTTGTGTCCCAGGCTTTCCGACACCCAGTTATTTTTCAGACTGGAGAAGGCCAGAATTTCATCTGGCTGAATAACGAGAAGTACTTCAGAAACAACGTCTTCGGCAAAAATCACCGTCGGGATAAAGGATGCCGCCAGGAGAAAAAATACTATGGTAAACATCGACTTCTTAAGCTTCATAATTTGAAACCATATGATTAATTATCTTGAGACATCCGGTTTTTTATTGAATTATAAATCCATGATCAAGTTATGATAATCGTTCCTTCACATTATCCGAAAAACTTTTTTTACTCCGGGAAAAAATTTGAGAACAATACCGTCGTCCCCTCTTCTGGTTCTTACTTCCCTCATGCTCTCCCTGTCGGGTTCTCTCCATCAGGCAGCCGCTGCTGAACCTGTCCTGATCGATGATTTCAGTAACGGCATTAGCGCCGGTTGGGAACCAAAGATCTTCAAGGGCGAAACATCTTACCGGGTCGGGGCTAGGGACAATGTTCCCTGCCTTGAGGCCGCGGCCAATAACTCCGCTTCCGGGATGTTCTACAAGATTGATTTCGACCCCGAGGAATACCCGGTCCTGAGCTGGAGCTGGCAGGTGGACAACATCCTCAGTAAAGGAGACGCCAGGACCAAAGCGGGCGATGATTATGCCGCCCGGGTCTATGTGGTCTTTCCCGCCCTTTTCTTCTGGAACACAAGAGCGCTCAACTACATCTGGGCAAACCGTCTGGGAAAAGGGTCGGCCATCAAAAGCAGTTATACCGGAAATGCTGTGATGATCGCCGTCGATAGCGGCAACAAGAACCTTGGCACCTGGCAGCACTATCGGATGAACATCCGTGAGGATTTCATCAAACATTTCGGATACCAGCCGCCACGGGCCGGCGCGGTGGCCATCATGACCGATACCGACAACACCGGGGAATCCGCCTCGGCCTGCTTCGGCCCGATCAGGCTCATACCGGCGGAATAAACGCACCCGGATGATTGTGGGCAGGAATGAACTTCGACCTGCCGGATATGGGAAGACAGAAGCCAGGAGTCAGAAGCCGGAATGATAATCAAAACTCAACTTTCCGACTTGTCTTATGGTGTTGATTTGCTGTCATAAAATGGTTCATAGCCATAGTGGCGTTCCATGATGTGAATTCAGAAGCCAGTAGCCAGAATCCAGAATGACTGATTTTAATACTTTTCTCCTGGCTTCTGCCTTCTTGCGGGATACAGGCACCAAAAAATCGCCAAAACCCCTTTATGATCTGGAGATCAACCTGACGCAGAAAGTTGAGTCAAAAGAAAACAAATTCGGCACCGGAGACTTCCGGGCATCCCGCACTCATTTCTCCATGGCCTGAAAAAGACGCATGAACTTCCGGTCGATATAGTCCTTGATCGTAAAGGCCAGTTTGCCGCCAAAGGTGATGAAGTATTTATGCAGCACCCCCTCGCCGTTGCCGACGTTGAAGATCAACAGGTATGCACCGCCGGGATCGAACGCCTGCAACGCTCCTCCCTCCATTGCCGCCGTCAGATTGTGAAAGAGCACCGGATTTTCCCGTACCGCGTAGACCCCGACCTTGTCCAGAGGCTTTTCCGCAAAGTGAATGCAATCCCCGCCACCGAAAATTTCCGGGTAGTCCCTGGCCTGCAGAAAACCGTTGACCAGCAAGCCGCCATCCGGCCCAACCGCAAGCTTCGAATCGGCAAAGATCGGTGACGGTTTCACGCCGACGGCCATAAAGATCACGTCAACCTCTTCCCGCGCCCCGCTTTCCAGGGTTACGAAGAAGGTTTCAACCTCCCGGACATATTCCCCCTCACGGATCTCCACCCCGTTTCGCCGCAGAATGTTCCGGACACGTCTTCTCACCGCGGCCGGAAAGCGTTTCATGAATGATGATCCGGCAAAGATGATGATCTGCGGCTGGTACCCGCCATCCAATTCGATAAGCTGCCGGATGTTACCGGCAATCTCCGCCGAGGAAGGCCCCCCGCCGACGATACCGACTGTAATATGCCGCTCCCGGCAGAGTTCAAGCACCCTTTCCCGGGCCATCAGAAGCTTTTCAATGGGCTTTACCGGGAAGATATCGCCACGGTTCTCGGTGATCAGGCTGTTCGGCACATAACTCCCCGCATTCACCGACAGGACGTCGTAGGGGACCGTGCCCCCTGATTTGAGAATCACCTTCCGGGCAACGGGATCGATCCGCTCGGCGGCATCGAGGATGAAGACCCCGCCCTGTCTTTCCACCACCTTCCTCGTGGCAAAGCGGATATCATCCGGAGTATAGGTCATCCCGAGCATGCCCGGCCCCATCCCGGAATAGTAATGATATTCGGATGGCCCGATCACGGTCACGCCATGCCCCTTGTCGACAAAACTCCTCAGGTTGCCCAGGGTGACCATGTGGGCATGCCCTCCCCCGATCAGAACCAGTCTTTTAGACATTTCTCCACCACTCTCCGCCTCGAATTATTGCCTGTCGAAATCAGCGAAATCAAACAGTACAACGATACCACGATCTGAGCAGTTCCTTACAAAGGAAAAAAACCGTCACCGCTCAATTTGATATGCTGATAGAATATTATATCTGAAATAAAATACCAGTGAGAGATATTGACATATATTTCAAAACAGGAATAATTACCGTTAATAAAAACTCAAACAAGGTGAATGATCATGAAAATCAATGTAGACAGGAATGTCGTCGAATTTCTCCCCGGAAATCCCCAGGAAACCGCCGATCTCGAATTGCTTTGGCGGGTCATCGTCGACTGCATGAAGGAAAACAAGAAACTGGTACCGATCGGCGAGTATATCCCGGTAAAGGAGAACCTGGCCCGCTTCACCATCGAAGGAGTGCCCGGCGGCAAAACTACCTGGACCGAGCACACCTCCGACGCTGACTGCACCTATTACTGCTCCACCTGCAACAAGTACATGAACGTCAAGGCCGGGGAGAACATTCCTCTCTGCTGCGGTAGAGAGATGGAAGTCATGGACTGAACCACTGGGGACCCCAAGTTTTTTCAGAGGAAAATTGCTTCATTCCGGGGGGCGTCTCCCCGCGGTAAAACGGTGCTTTGACCGGTTGACTTCCCGACGGGTAAATGATATCGTCTTATTCCATCCGGGCCATGCTGAAAGGGAATATAGAGAGATATTGTCAGGCCCGCTGAGAATGATAAAGCAGTCGCATCATGAACAGATGAATTCCAAATTCCGGGGTGAAGCAAAATGAACTTCCGTACCTTCAGAATGAAATCCCTTATGGTCGTCACCGGCATCTGTCTTTCTTTTCTTCTGGCCTCTGCAGCGACGGCGGCAGAATATACCAGCGTGAAAAGTGACGGGGTCAACATCCGCTCCGGGCCCTCGACCAATGATGAAGTCTTGTGGGAGGTTTTCCAGGGTTTCCCGCTGGAAATCATCAAGCACGACGGAAAATGGGCCCAGTGCCAGGATTTTGAAGGTGACAAGGGCTGGATCCACAGTGATCTTCTTTCCGCTGACAAAACCGTAATCGTCAAAAAGAAGATGGCGAACCTCAGGGCAGGCGCCGGCACGAATTACGAGACCGTGGCCACCGTCAAATACGGCGTGATCTTCACCGCCGTGGAAAAAGACGGCGACTGGCTGAAAGTCAAACACGAAGACGGCACGGTCGGCTGGATCTTCAACACCCTGATCTGGCCTTCCGACCCGATGTAATTTTTCAGAGCGCCAAAAACATCATCGTACAAAAACCCGGCACCCAAAACCGGGTTTTTTTTGTGCTGAAATCACAGGAGCTCAACTTTCCGAAATGTCCTATGAAGTTGATTTGCTGTTATAAAATGGTTCAGAGTCGTAGTGACATTCCATGATGAGAATTCAGAAGCCAGTAGCCAGTAGCCAGAACGACTGATTTTTTCACTCTGCGGGGACTCACTTCGGTACCCCCTTGAGAGGTGTAGGTCTCGATTTCTCGCATACTCGCTCATCGGTAAGAGCAGGCCAGCTTCTCAACTTAAGCTTTACGCTTTTCTCCTGGCTTCTGACTCCTGGCTTCCGGCTAGTTGTGGAACACATGCATTAACAAATCGCCGAAACCCTTTATGATCGGGAGATTAGCAAACTCGGAAAGTTGTGACAGGAATTTTAAGGCTTCCATTTACTGTTTGACCGTTTCGATGAAAAAAAATCCACCCGGCACCAATAAAACTTCATGAAATCGAATAGAATGCTGCTCACTGCTAAGATTCACGCTGCCGCCTGGCGTCGCGGGCGCTGGAGTTGCCTGGCAGCCGGGGGCTCCCTCACCGTTCTTGCCGTTCTGATCTGGATCATCGCCCTGGGCGGAGATGATTTTCTCGGTTTCTCACGTAAAAGCATCGGCACAACGATGCGCCTGGAGGGTTACGCCTTCGGCACCGGATTTATGCTGGCCATCCTTTTGCCGTGGTGTTCAACTCCCGGCGGACCGAAACCGACAAGCCTGAAGATTGCCTTTGCTTTCACCGTCGGCCTGATGAGCCTCATGCTGCTGAGCACGGACCCGGGCTGGTTACTGCTGCTTCAGTACCTCCTTCTGACGGGAATGACCTACCTTGGAGCGTTACTTGATCCCCGGGGAGCCTTTACAACCTCGGCATGGTGGCTGCGCGTTCTCACCGGGACCATCCTATTTGCTTTCGGCACCCAGGTCTTCCACACTCCGCTCCATATCGACAACTGGGATACCGAATCCAGCGTGATCCACCTTGCGATGTTCTACTTCAGTGTGCTGGCGCTGGTTGAATTAAGCGGCATCTATCATCTGCAAAGGGCGGATTGGAACGTATTGCAGGAGGTCTGGAGGCGCTGAAACCCGCCTGAGAGAGCAACAGATTCATTATCCTGCACCGATTCCGAACCTCACCGGGCAGCGGACCAGGCTGCCCGCCTTGTTTTTGAAGAGCAGGTATTCATTTTCAAGTCCGTAAAGATAGATGTCGCGGGTGATCTCCACATCTTTTCTGCAGTATTCGATGATCAGATCGATCCTTCCCTCCTTGTACCACTTGAGGGCCATCAGGCCATCGGCCGATTTTTCGACCCCCAGGGTCTGCCCGGCCAGGTGATCGAGACTCAGACGGTAGCCGAGACGGTTTTTCACCTCCTCCAGGATATCGAGAGTCGGCAGCGAACCCAGATCGAACGCGGTATAGGCCGAGAGGACCCGGTTGTCAAAACGCTTGTTGTTGAAGCCGATCACCAGATCAAGTTCCTGCAGCCGGGCGACCAGATCCCCGATCTCATCGTCACGATAGACAAAGAACTCATCGGGTCCGGAATCATAGAGGACAACGATACTGACCCCCATTTTCTCCGCCTTATGCCAGCCGCCGACTTCGGCCGCAGACCTTCTCGTTTCCACATCGAACACCCCGTACCGGACCGGCATGGCGGGCTCATCGACAACCTCAATCCTCTCACCACCATCCGGCAGCTCCAAACGTTCAACGGAAACACCCCCGTTTGTGCCGAGAAGTCCGTCGAGCAGCCTCAAGGCAGCCGCCTTGTCGATGGGCCGGTTTCCCGACCCGCACTTGGGCGAATGGACACACGACGGGCAGCCGACCTCGCAGGGACATTCGGAAATAGTTGCCCGGCCGCTGTCAAGCAGTTTGCCGATCATTGAAAAAGCCTGGCGGCAGAGGCCGACCCCGCCCGGATGGCCGTCATAGATAAAGACCGCACCGTTCTGAAGCTGTGGATGCCACGGATAGGCGATGCCGCCCACGTCGTTGCGGTCACAGAGGACCAGCAGCGGGAAAATGCCGATCAGGGCATGTTCCAGGGCGTGGATGCCGCCCATGAAGTGGCGCTGTTCATTCTCCATCTCATTCTTAAGCCCCTCCGGGATCTCAAGCCAGAGCCCTTCGGTTTCGAAGATGATCGGGGGCAGATCGAGCTTTTCGGTGCTGATCACCTGATGACCCCGAACCAGTTTTCTCTGAAAGCCGGTCACTTCATCGGTCACCCGCAGACGCCCGAAGCCGACGGTAAATGCATGGTCGCCGGAACTGCTGATCTTCACCCGGTCCAGAAAGGCGAGGATCTCTGTGTCTTTATTGGCCATCGGCCGGGTGAAGTAATTCACATCCTTCCGGACAACCCGGACCTCGAGCCCTTCAAGATCGAGTGAGTTGACGACCCAGGTGGCGCCCCGGTGCAGGTAGACCGCACCCGGATGGCATTCCTTCAGGCACCTCACCCAGTCGGCCCGGCCGAGCAGGGTGTTGTCGGAATCGACCCGGATGGCCAGGGAGCGGCCGCTGCCCCGCAGGTCAACCTCCCGGTGCGGATACTTTCTGACCGTGTACCAGATCTTCCCTTCCGCACTCTGCAGGAGAAGCCCTTCCCCGCGCAGCTCCGCCACCGCCTTCTGTACCGCCTCTCCGTCAAGAATCCTGCTTTCCACCCGCAAGGGCATCTCGGCCGCAGCGCAGATGAGGTGCCTTTTCATGATCTCGGTATTTTCCGGATTGAGCACCGCCGCCTCCACCTCCCGCCGGAAAAAATCAGTCGGGTGCCTCATGAAATACTGATCGAGGGCGTCTTCGTGGCCGACCAGCACAACCAGTGAATCGCGGTGCCGCCGCCCCACCCGCCCGCCCCTCTGCAGGGTCGCCATCACCGAGCCCGGATACCCCGCCAGGATGCAGAGATCAAGCTCACCGATATCGATCCCGAGCTCCAGCGCACTGGTTGAGATCACCCCGAGGAGACTTCCGTCACTCAACCTCGCTTCGATCTCGCGCCGTTCCTCGGGGAGAAACCCAGCCCGATAGGAGGTGAGCTTCGGAGCCAGCTCCCCGATCCTCGCTCGCGTCCAGACATAGATCAGCTCGGTCATCTTCCGGGACTGGGTGTAGACGATGGTCCGTAATCCCCTTTTGATTGCGGCCTCCAGCAGCTGGCAGACCGCACCCGAGGCGCCTTCGCGGGGATCGAGAAAAAGAAAATGCCGCCCGCCGGCAGGTGAGCCGCTTTCGGTGATCACCTCGATTTCCCGCCCCAGCAGGTTTGCCGCAAGCTCCCCCGGATTGCCGACGGTGGCGGAAGAGAGCACATAGACCGGCGCGGAACCGTAATGGCGGCAGATCCTCGCCAGCCGCCGCAGGACCCAGGCCATGTGACTGCCGAAAATACCGCGATAGGTATGGACCTCGTCGATGATCACATGGGTGAGACCCTGCCACAGCCCGGACCAGCGATCGTGATAGCCGAGCATCGAGAGGTGGAGCATATCGGGATTGGTGATCAGGATGTCCGGCGGGTTGTCGCGGATCTTGCGCCGGTGGTGCGAGGAAGTATCGCCGTCGCAGATCGCCCCTCGGGGAACCTTTGTCCCCACGGGCAACAATGCCCCGAGTTCGTCGATCGCCCGGAGCTGGTCCTGGGCCAGCGCTTTCAGCGGGAAAAGGTAGAGGGCCTTCACCGGCTTGCCCTCGATGATTCCGGCGAAGACCGGCAGGTTGTAGATCAGGCTCTTGCCGCTGGCGGTCGGCGTTGCGACCACCACGTCCTTTCCCGCCCGCACCAGATCGACCGCCCGCGCCTGATGGGTATAAAGCCGGCTGATCCCTTGCGCTTTCAGGGCGGACTCAAGCCCGGGCGGCAACGGCAGGCCGGTCTCCCGGAAGAATGCCTGACGGGCGGCGATCTCTTCATGGTGGACAACCTGGGAGCCGAAGGCAGGCGATTCCTTCAGGGATTTTATGTATTCGGCAACGGTGCCGTATTCTGCGCTTGAATTTCTGCGGGACATAAATTTCAGGCCTGAATTTGACATTCGGGAAATATCGATGCTATAAACACTTCTTTTTTATCGGGATTAAATATTAACCGCACTCTTCCAAAACAGGTAACAACAATGTGGAAATATTTTTTCGCAAACGAGTTGACCGCCGCCGGCAGAACAACTAATTAGATATGTACTGATCTGGAAGTGACAGAATAACCAAACAAGCATTCGGAATAAAAAATGACAACCATCGCCACCCTCGGCACGGAAGGCTCCCTCGACTGGGAAGCGGCACGCAGATACCGCCCTGAGGCCCAGATCCGCTCCTTTCCGCATATCAGTGCCATGATCAACGCCTTCAGCCAGGGCCGGACAGACCTGGCGATCATCCCGGCCTACAACACCCGCGACGGCGAGAACAAGGAATTCCTGCGGGCCATGGCCCAGCTTGAAAGCGGTTGCTGGGTGGACAACCTGGTCATGCCCATCCACCTTTCCCTCGGCGCAGTGGACGAAAAATCCGCCATCGACCTGGTCATCGGCAAGCCGCATCTTTTGAAACAATGCTCCGAATTCTTCACCGACAGCTTCCCCGACGCCTCGATCATGGCGACCCAGAACCTTGAACAGGACCTCGCCGCCATCGTCCGGGAACGGAAGATGGGTTGCGGGGTGATCGCCCCCGAGAAAGTTCTCGAAGCTCACGGCCTGGTGATCCGTGAGCGCGAAGTGGCCCCCTTCAACCGGACCAGATACGCCATCCTCGGCCGCAAACCGGCCGCCTCAACCGGCTACGATGCCACGGTGATGATCACCAGACCATTGCGAGACCGGGTCGGGCTCCTTTACGATATCCTCGGCGAATTTTCCCGGCGCGGCATCAGTCTGCTCGACATGCGGACCGAAAGTGATCTGAAAACCCAGGAACTCCTTTTTTACATGGAGGCCGAGGGCCATATCGAAGATCAGAAGATCAAGCTCGCGCTGGAACGGATCGAAAACCACATCATCCAGGAGCCCGGGGCGATCAGAATTCTCGGCAGCTTCCCGCGGATCGACATGCGGACCAAGCTCATCTCAAACGTCGGCTTCATCGGCACCGGCGACATGAGCAAGTGGTTTGCCGAACGGCTTGAAAACGAAGGGTACACGATCACCATGACCGGCCGCAGCACGAAAACCACGCCCGAAGAGATGATCGGCGAGGTGGAGGTGGTGATCATCTGCGTGCCGATCTCGGCCACCCCGGCAACCATTGAGCAGTACGGCCCGCTCCTGAAAGACGGTCAGGCCCTGGTGATCATGGCGGGTGAAGCAGAAAACACGCTCGATACCGCTCTTACCTGCTGCGCCAAAGGGGTCGAGGTGATGCTGGTCCATAACCTGTGGGGCCCGAAAGCCGCGACCATGAAAGACAAGAATGTGTCGGTGGTCAAAACCCCGAGAAGCGGGGTGCTCTGCAGCGAGTTTGAATCGTTTCTGTACAAGCACGGCTCGATCATCTGCAAGGACACCCCGGTCCAGCATGATCTGCTGATGGGTTTCAGCCAGAAACTGCCGACCGCTATTTCGATGGCCATGGCGATGGCCCTGAAAGACAACAACATCTCGACCGATGAGATCGGCGGCCACTCGACCCTCACTTCTCTGTACGGTTTACTTGCCATGTGCCGGGTCCATGCCCAGAACCCGCGAACCTATGGCGAGATCCTCTGCACCCGGGGCGCCGGGCGCAAGATCGTCCGCGATTTTGTGAAAAACCTCACCGCCGTTCTCGACCTTTCCGAAGATGAAAACATAGCGGAACTCTGTAATATCATTGAAGAAAGTCGCGGATTTCTCTCGGAGGATTTCCTCTCCGCCCGGATGAAACAGGCCCTGGCAGTCGACGAGACTCTCGGCCGGGTGATTAAAAATTAAGAGTGAAGAGTGAAGAATTAAGAATTAAAAAGCGGATAGCGGGATGTTGCTCTTAACTTCCGGCTCCTGGCTTCCGGCTCCTGGCTTCTGGCTCCTGGCTTCTGGCTTCTGGCTCCTGGCTCCTGGCTCCTGGCTTCCGGCTCCTGGCTCCTGACTTCTGGCTCCTGGCTCCTGGCTTCCGGCTCCTGGCTCCTGGCTTCTGGCTCCCGGCTCCTGGCTCCCGGCTCCTGGCTCCCGGCTCCCGGCTCCTGACTTCTGGCTCCTGGCTCCTGGCTTCTAAAAACTAAACCCGAGTTCTTTGAAATTATGATCAATACCTTCTCACTCATCATCATCCGCTGATCCCATGCCGCCACTTTACACCTATTTCGCCCCGCCCCTGGTCGGCGCCTTTATCGGCTACATGACCAATTATGTCGCCATCCGGATGCTTTTTCGGCCGCTCAAGCCCTGGCATCTTTTCATGATCAGGATTCCGATGACTCCGGGGGTTATCCCGTCCAAAAGGCATGAGCTGGCCGTGAATATCGGCAGGATGGTCGGCGACCACCTGCTGACCGCCACCGATGTCCAGAAGGCCCTGGGAGAGGAAGCTTTCAGAAAAGAACTGCACTCCCTGATCTCGACCAGGGTCGGCCATTTCTTCGGCCGCGATCTCGGGCCACTTCCCTCCCTCGTACCCGTGAACTTTCAGGACTACTTCAAGGCCGGGATCAGGATCATGCGCTGGCGCACCCTGAAGCATCTGCACAATCATCTGGACAGTGAAGAATTCGCCCGGAGCCTTTCCGGGGCCCTGGCGGAAAGGCTTGATGAAATCCTTGCCGGGAAGCTCGACCAGGCGCTGCCTCCTGAAATGGTCGACCGATTCATGCTCTTCATCGGTGAAACCGCAGGAGACCTGCTCTCCAGTCCGGAGGTGGAACAATGGCTGACCGGCTATCTCGACCACAAACTTGCCGCCCTGCTTGAAGAAGGGCGTTCGCCCGCCGATCTGGTTCCGGCCGATCTGTATGAGCAAACCCTGAATGCCCTGGAGCGCGAAACCCCGGCCCTGTTGCAGAAACTGGCCGCGATGATCCAGGAACCGGTGATGCGTGACCGGATCGCCGGGGCCATCTGCCGGGTGATCGACAATTTTATCGCCTCGCTCGGGCCGATGGCCGCCCTGGTCGGCAACTTCATCAGGCCGGAGGTCATCCAGGAAAAAATTCAGGAGTATCTGGTCCGGAAGGGGAACGATCTGTCGCAATGGCTGTTCGATGAAAAGGTCCAGCTCCGGGTCGCGCAAACCCTGCGCCGGAAGGGTGACGAATTCCTTCATCGTCCATTAAATGAGCTGTTGAAAAATGTCCCGCCGGAGAAAATCGACCGCGGCCGCGTCTGGCTTGCCGAACGGATTCTGAACGTCCTCCGGGACCCGGCCACCGCACGGGCCCTGCACGGGATCATCCGCGAATCGGTACTCGCCCGGCGTGATTTGCCTCTTTCCGATACGATCACTGCCGTCTTCGGCCCGGAAGGGACAACGCAGGCAAAACAATGGGCGACGGATGAAATCCTCTCCCTGGCCCGCTCAAAAAATTTCAAAAGGCTTCTTGACCGGCTGGTCATTGAAATGACCGACGACAAGCTGTTGCAGACACCTATCGGCCGGCTGGAGGATTTTCTGCCGCGCAAGGTTCAGGAGAGTATCAACGACTTCCTCCTGGATCAGGCGGGAGACATCCTGGTGAAAGAAGTGCCGGGGTTGGTCGAGTCCCTGAAGATCAGCGAGATCGTCACCCGCAAGGTTGACTCGCTCGACCTGCTCCGCCTGGAAGGGCTCCTGATGTCGATCATGCAGGAACAGTTCAAATACATCAACCTCTTCGGCGGCCTTTTGGGATTCATCATCGGCCTCCTGAACCTTTTCGTCCTCTTCACCGTCAATTAACCCGGAATTCTCAGACCGCCTTCCTTCTCTTGTTTAAACAGTAGATTCCTTGCCCAAACTCACACACATCAGATGCCCCGGAACTGCAGAAATAATTGAGTAAGGTGTCCCCGAAACTGCGGATCTGTGCTCAAATACAACATGCAGCCATTTTGCCGACATACGCCGTAGAAGCAGGCAGGAAAATGAGGAGACGGAATCGGGAAGATTACGGTGAAGGAGATTACCCCCGGAAAAAGGGGCGATCAGGCATTTTTTTCCTACCAACATTATTGGCAGGAAGATCCTTTAATTTTCATGCCGGCCATGATAACATCAGATTCGATATCAATGTATACAAAATGAATCGAGGTGCATCATGAGTGAAACAACCCTGATTTCCACGAGAGTATCTTCAGAAGTTGCCGAACGTCTGTCGGCTTTATCAGAATCTACCCACCGTTCCAAATCATTTCTGGCAGCCCAGGCAATTGAGGAATTTCTCAATGTCCAGGAATGGCATGTGGAGGCGATCAAGGAAGGAATTGCCGCAGCCAAAAATGGTGATATTAAAAGCCATGAAGAGGCCTTGGCTATTCTCAATACCTGGGGAAAGAATGCGTAAATTGGAATGGACCTCCCCTGCCATTTACGACCTCGTCTCGGCAGGAGAATATATAGCTCAGGAGAATCCGAGTGCGGCAAAGCGGATGGCTGAAAGGGTGAAGGAAACAGTAGAATATCTGGGTGACCACCCTAACCTTGGTAGACCGGGCCGACTTTCAGATACCAAAGAACTCGTGATCTCCGGAACACCGTTTATTGTGGTTTACTGGATACGAAAAGGAGCTATTCAAATACTTCGCCTCCTGCACCACGCCCAGCGCTGGCCTTGACGAAAGTGGCGGCCAGGCTCTTAAATGTTCTAATATCAACTTTCTGAGTTTGGCTAATCTTCCGATATGTTAATCAGCGTGGAATAATGACCCCCTTATGAGAGAAAACAGCGTCGAAAATTGACCCCACAATGTTAACGCTCCATGGTCAAAAAGATCATGGAGGAAAACAAGGATGTTAATTGTGGAGACAATAGCAAAAATACG
>JAHJIQ010000074.1 GCA_018823285.1 Pseudomonadota bacterium | reverse complement strand
TTTTTTGCATTTCCTTCCCCATGTCACGCAGCCGAGCACCGCAGGCGGTGACGGATAAGACGCTGGAACTGTTTGAGCCCGAAGGGCGAGTTTTTCAGCGTCCCGTCACTGACGAGGAGCACAGGGTATCCCGCCCTCGGCGGGACAAGTGGCCGGGTGCCTTTTCTTTTGGTTCGTTTTCTTTGGGCATGCAAAGAAAAAGAACAAATTAAATACGGAATACTTCTTTGGGCTGCTCTAGCGTATTTCATCCCCGCCCGATCGGTAGGGACCTATCCGGGTCCAACATCTGGGGTGAAATTCGATGCAACTCATACAAATGGAATCGATACTATGAATATATACGGCTGGATCATCCTGGCGGCGCTGCTGGCAAATTATTTTCTTGAACTCGTCTCCGACCGCCTGAACCTGGCGGCCCTGGAACCGGAGCTGCCGCAAGAATTCGCCGGGGTCTACGATCCCGCAGAATATGCCCGCTCTCAGCAATACACCCGGACCAGGACCGGGTTCGGACTGCTCACCGGGACATTCAACCTGCTTATTCTCCTCCTCTTCTGGCAGCTTGGCGGGTTCAATGCTCTCGACCAGCTGGTCCGGGGCTGGCAGTTCAATGTGATCGTCACCGGGCTCATCTTCTCCGGGCTGCTGCTGCTTGCCAAAACCGTGATCTCCCTGCCCTTCACTCTCTACTCGACCTTTGTGATCGAAGAAAAATTCGGTTTCAACCGGACGACCCCGGCCACCTTCGTCGCCGACCTGCTCAAAGGCCTTCTGCTGACCGTGCTTCTCGGCGGACCTCTGCTGGCCGGGGTGCTCTGGTTCTTCGAGGCCACCGGCCAATTCGCCTGGCTCTGGTGCTGGTTCGCGGTCACCCTCTTTACCCTGATTGTCCAGTTTGTCGCCCCGACCTGGATCATGCCGCTGTTCAACAAATTCTCGCCCCTGGAAGAAGGGGCGCTGCGCGAGGCCATTTTCAGTTTCGCCGACTCGGTCGGTTTTTCCCTGCAGAATGTGTTCGTGATGGACGGCTCAAAGCGCTCCAGCAAATCCAACGCCTTTTTCACCGGCTTCGGGCGCAACAAAAGAATCGCCCTGTTCGATACCCTGATCAACAAGCATTCGGTCGGCGAACTGGTGGCGGTCCTGGCCCATGAGATCGGCCATTATCAGAAAAAACACATCCTCCAGGGGATCATGATCAGCATCGTCCACACCGGCGTGATGCTCTATCTTCTTTCCATCTTCGTCAGTCATCCCGGCCTCTTTTCCGCCTTTGCCATGGAGCACAGTTCCGTGTACGCCGGTCTGCTCTTTTTCGGCCTGCTCTTCACCCCCCTTGAGATGATCCTTGCCCCGCTGATGCACATGCTGTCCCGCCACAACGAGTACGAAGCAGACCGGTTCGCAGTGACCAATACCGACGAACCGGAAAACATGATCAATGCCTTAAAAAAACTGGCCGCGACCAACCTCGCCAACCTGACCCCGCACCCTTTCCACGTGTTCCTGCATTATTCCCATCCGCCGTTATTGGCACGCATCGCGGCGATCAGGGAAATCACCCCCCGGGAACAGAACCGGTAATTTATGGGAGGAAAAACAATGACCGAGATCCCTGAAGGCGCCATTCTCCAGCGCGACAAAGAAACCTATGCCATCGTCCCCCGGACCCCGGTGGGCCTGCTCACTCCGGAGGTTCTGGAAACGGTCGCCGCCCTGGTGCGAAAATTCGAGATTCCGATCACCAAGATCACCTCCGGCCAGCGGCTCGCCCTGGTCGGGATCAAGGGTGATGATGTGGAAAAAGTCTGGGCGGAACTCGGCACCGGAATCGGCCGGGCCACCGAGCTTTGCCTTCACTACGTCCAGGCCTGCCCCGGCAATGCAGTCTGCAAGTTCGGCGTCCAGGACTCCCTGGGGATGGGCATGGAACTGGAGGAACTCTTCAGCGGAGTGGAACTTCCCGCCAAATTGAAGATCGGCGTTTCCGGCTGCCCCTTCTGCTGCGGGGAGAGCTTTGTCCGGGACATCGGTCTGATCGGCAAACAGAAAGGGTGGCAGGTCACCTTCGGCGGCAACGGCGGCGGCAGGCCCCGGATCGCCGATCTGATCGCCGAGGAACTTTCCCGGGACGATGCGATCACGCTGGTCAAAAAGCTGGTTGACTATTACCGGCAGAATGGTAAGAAAAAAGAGCGCACCGCCCGCTTTGTCGACCGGGTCGGGGTCGAGACGGTCAAAAACGCTGTCCTGTCATAAGGGGGAGACTATTCTATGGAACCACTGGGTTGGATTATATTCAGCGGTCTGCTGATGTGCGGCATCGCCATGGTGGGCAGCCTGGTCTTCTTCATGACCGAGGCCACCTTCCAGAAAATACTGCTTCCTCTTGTCGCCTTGTCGGCCGGCACCCTGATCGGTGGCGCCTTTCTCCATATGATCCCCGAAGGGCTGGAAAAATTCCCCGGCAGCAATGAGCTGTTCTTTGTCTGGCTGCTGGTCGGTTTCATCGCCTTTTTTGCTCTCGAACAGGTCATCCACTGGCATCACTGTCGAAATGCCCATGCCGCATGTAAAAAGCCGCTCGGCTACCTGATCCTGATCGGTGACGGGCTGCATAATTTCATCGGCGGTCTGGCCGTGGCCGGGACCTTTCTGATCGATATCAGGCTCGGGATCACCACCTTGACCGCGGCGGTCATTCATGAAATACCACAGGAGCTTGGAGACTTCGGGGTCCTGCTCCATTCCGGATGGCAAAGAAAGACCGCTCTTCTGCTGAACGTTCTTTCCGGCCTCACTTTTCTGGCGGGAGGGCTGGTGGCGTACGGATTTTCCAAAACCATCGATATTTCTTTTCTGGTGCCCCTTGCCGCAGGCAACTTCATCTATATCGGGGCCTCCGACCTGGTCCCCGAGGTCAACAAACACCGACATTTCGCGGAAAATATCAAACACTTTCTGGCCTTTATCACCGGTCTCGGGATGATGCTTGCCATGCGCCTGATCTACAGCGGCTGAGGGTCAGATCCCGCACATCCCAAGAAAAACGCCCCGCGACCTGATCACGCCACGATATAGCTCTTCTGGGCGCCGATAAGAAACTGCAGCTGGGTCGCCTGTTCCGGCTGGTCGGTGAAATAGAGACCGCCGAACTTATTGCTGCAGTCCGGACAACCGCGCAGCCAGAGAATATGATGGCGGTAGCTGTTCCTGGCAAGCTCCCTGCATACCCAGCGGCTTTCACCGCATTCAAAACAATAAAGCAGGGTCCACTCGTTCCCGATCAGGGCATGGGCACATGCAAAACAGACGGGAACGACCAGGTCCCTGATGGTGATTTCCTGGACCTCGTCTTTCCTGTAACCGACCGGCAGCACGATATAGTCTGTCGCCGGATAATCCTCTTTTCTGGTGTTCGGGCCGTGATTCAGCTCACAACACTCACTGTCCAACTCTGCCAGCAACCTTACCTTGTCAATTTCGTCCATAGCAAAAGCCCCCTTTTGGTTTGACGAAAAATTGAAGGCTTCGTAAAAATCGAAATCGTCCGGATTTGCCGACAACGAATCAGGTACTATAGTTGGCGCTGTCCGTCCGTCCCGTCTTTTACGAGACCGACAATAATTGGCAGGCCACCGGCTGTTTTTTTACTGACTGGTTTTAACTATCCGTTACACCCTTCGGGTATAAGTTTTGTTCGAGCAGACGAGCTGCTCAACTTAAGCTTTGCACCCTTCGGGTATAAGTTTCGCTTGAGCAGCCAAGCTGCTCAACTCAAGCTTACTCTTGCCGCGGCCTGCCCTCCTGATCATCCTTCATGCGTGCCTCCAGCATTGATTATTATTTAATTCCTACACCTATTATATCGGTTTAAAAATGGAGAACTCAAGAAAAAAGTCGGTGAATATTAAGGACTTACGCTCAAAACACAACTTGACTTTTCAGGGTCGAATGACGTTGTGGCCATTCCGCCCGGTCGGCAATGGTGGGGAGTTTCAAAAAAAAAGCTGATGACCATCGAATTTCAACAAATAACTCTTCGACTGTTCGACAGGCTCACAGTCAGAGTGAGCGGAAATACTGTTTGTACCCGCTCATCCTGAGCCTGTCGAAGGATCATTCAACTTGTGTTCTGATTCACACCAATATTTGTATAAACCAGCAACAACATGTATTGCTGGTTGGAAAACTGGCTGAAATATGGCGGTAATCCGCTTAAAAATGGAAAGCAGCGGGTCTGCAAAATGGAAGAATCCTTTGCCGGCACATGTTCAGGAAATTTCCGGGAACCGCGGCTTGACGGGTAATCTTCCGGTTAATCGACGATATTTTTCATCCGGATAGCCCAGGGTAATGACCGCATGGACCGTCTCTTCCCTTGGGATTTCCAGAACATCCTTGATGGCCGGGTCACGCCTGATCGCCGACACCGCAAAGCCGATCAGGCAGGTGCCAAGCCCCATGGCATGGGCGGCGAGCAGGATATTCTGGCTGGCCAGCACGGCATCTTCCGCCGGACAACTCGCCCCGGGCGCGGTAGCAACAACGATAACCGCCGGCGCATCGTGAAAAAGCAGATCCCGGCCTCCGTTATCCCACTCGGCAAGGCCATCCCGAATCGTTGGGTAATAGCGGTTGAAATAATTACCCAAGGCATTGCCGCCAAACAGTCTTGACCAGATTCTGAGAACAGGATTTTCGGCCATCCGGTTGAGTGTTCTGAAAAACCCGGCCACCCGGACCCCGAAAACCCGGACCTTCTCCCGACTGTCCAGAACCGTGAAGGTCCACTTCTGACTGTTCGTTCCCGACGGCGCGGTAATCGCGATCTTCACCAGATCGGCCAGCATCTCCCGGGGCACTGCGGCCTGCTTATACCTGCGGCAGGAGCGGCGGGAGGCCATCAGCCCAACCAGACCGGAGAGATCGGACTTGCCCCAGGCCAGCCATTGCCGGTCAAAATCAAAGGTGGCAAACTGCAGATTGTCGTTGTCTATGCCGGAAACCGTTATCGCCTCAACGGGACAGACCGCCAGACAATGCCCGCACTGCAAACATTTGCCGCCGGTCACTTCAGCCCGGTCATCGGCCATTGAAAGGGTCCGGTCGGGACAGATGGCAACACACAATCCGCAGCCGGTGCATTTTTCCGCAGCAATTTCAGGGGTGATCGTACCGTTCATGAGAGATTCCTTGCAGATAGTCGGGCATGATATCACGATGGGAGCCGGGCCAGTAGATCCGCGCACACATCGGGCAGTGATGAAAATCGGCGTAATATTTCCTGGTCAACGGTTCCAACCGCTCCAGAACCATCTCCGTCAAGGATGATCCGTACCGGCAAGGGTTTTATTCCAGCGCAGCTTCGTAGGCCCGCCTGGTCTCATCGTTGAAACAGACCAGGAGAACCTGCTCCAGCTGCCCCTGTTCAGCAAGGGCTTTGCGGGTTTCCGCAATTGCGATCCCGGCCGCCCGCTCTTTCGGAAATCGATACACCCCGGTGCTTATGGCCGGAAAGGCAATGCGGTGAAAGGAATGCTCTTTCACAATCGCAAAACAACTCCGGTAGCAAGAAGCGAGCAGCTCCTCTTCGCCGTTGCCGCCTCCCCGCCAGACCGGCCCCACGGTATGGATCACGTATGAAGCGGGCAACCTGTGCCCACCGGTGAGTTTGGCCTCCCCGGTGGCGCATCCTTGCAAAGTCCGGCACTCGGCCAGCAGTTCCGGCCCGGCCGCCCGGTGAATGGCGCCGTCGACCCCGCCGCCGCCCAAAAGAGAGTTGTTCGCGGCGTTCACGATGCAGTCGACTTCCAGGGTGGTGATATCGCTGTTCACCAGGAGAATTTTATGCTCGTCCATAGTGTCTTTTCTCAGAATCTCAACTTTCTGGTTTGCCTAATTTCCAGAGAATAAAGGGGTTTTGGCGATATTTTCGTGCCAGTATTCCACAAGAAGGTAGAAGCCAGAAGCCAGAATGACTGATTTTTTCACTCTTCGGGTACTCACTTCAGTACCCCCTGGGGTATAAGTTTCATGAGCAGACAAGCTGCTCAACTTAAGCTTTAAGCTTTTCTCCTGGCTACTGACTTCTGGCTTCTGGCTCCTGGCTTCTGGCTCCTGGCTTCTGGCTCCTGGCTCCTAGCTCCTGGCTTCTGGCTCCTGGCTCCTGGCTTCTGGCTTCTGGCTCCTGACTTCTGGCTTCTGGCTTCTGGCTTCTGGCTTCTAATCATGCAATGCCACCATGACTTTGGATCATTTTATGACAGCAAACCAATATCTTAAGACAAGTCATAAAGTTGAGTCAAGATGAAAGAAGAAGAAGCGCCACCACTGCGCACACCATCCCCGCCAGGTGTTTCAGGGTGATGGGTTCTTTCAGAAAAAGAGCGGCCAGCAGGATGGTGATCAGCGGATAGAGCGCGGTCACGCTGACCACCAGGGAGATTCTGCCCCGCTCCGCCGCAGCGAAGAAAAAGAGGGTACCGGCCACCCCGGTGATCCCGGTCAGGATTGCGAAAAAAATCCCCCGGGCATTGACGGCGGGCTGAAACTTGACGGAAACCAGCATCAACAGGCCCACCAGCAGGCTGCCGATCACCTGGTAGACCACCGCGCTTTTATGGTCGAGATAGGTTACGGCAAGCTTCGGGAAAAAACCCCAGAGGCCGAACATGAGTAAAGCCCATAAAGCGGGCTGCAGCCAGGAAGGCATCTTATTCACCCTCCCCGGAGGAGATCAGTCCGAGCACGGCAAGCGCCCGTCCGAAATCTTCTTCAGCGGTGAACAGGTGCGCGGCAAAACCCATCTCCCGGGCCCGCCCGATATGGCCCGGATTGTCATCGACAAAGAGAATTCGCTCCGCCGGAACCTTGATCTTCTTCTCGGCAATCGCAAAAACTTCCGGGTCGCGCTTGGTGATTCCCAGGTGAAAGCTGTTCAGAACCGGAGAAAATTCAGCCAGAAAATGGTCGCGCTGGTCGAGCATTTCGAGCCAGTCGGTCTGGTCGCTTAAGATTGCCGTCCGCACCCCATTTTTTTGCAAAGCCCTCACCTTTGCCATCATGCCGGGCCGCAAGATAAAGCGGGTATGGATCTCCCGGGTCAGGGCCTCGTCGTCACCGGTGATCCGGTATCTTTCCCGGATTCCGTTCCAGAAAGCGGCGGCGGTCGCCCGGCCGATGACATAACCGCACTCGTAGATGATCTCGGTCGCGTTGCGGAAAAAGTCATCCGGCTCAAGCCCGTTGCCCGCCGCGATTGCCTTCAGCCCGGCCATGAACCCTTCCTCGGCCAGAACGCCGCCGTAGTCGAAGAGCACGACCAGTGGTAACTGCTCCCCGCCGCTATTCTGCAAAGTGGCCACCTGTGAGAAAACCGGTCAGGATTCGCTGTGCCTGTTCGAGCTGCTCGGCAAGAACATATTCAACGGCCTGATGGGCCTGATGGATGTCACCCGGCCCCCAGACGATACAGGGCCCTTTCTGATGCAGTCGGGAGCAATCGGTGGCAAACGAGGCGGTGACCGGCCCGGGATCGCATCCTTCTTTCACAATGGAATCCGCGAGGGAGAGGATGAGCGGATTTTCCATACTGGTGCTGATCCCGTCGCCGGTGTAAATCTCCTCGACCTCGCCCCGACCGTCGACATATTCCCTGACCAGCTTGCCGACCTCATCGGTAAACATATCGGGGAGAATCCTGATATCGACAACCGCTTCACAGTAATCGGGAATGGCATTGACCGAGGCCCCGCCTTTAATGGTGGTCACCGCCAGGCTGGCCCGCCCCAGATCCGGGTGCTTGTTTCTGGCCAGTCTCACCCTTAAGCTATCAATATCATTCAGGATCATCACCATGGAGGTGACCGCGTTCCGTCCCTTTTCCGGGTGAGATGAGTGGGCGGCAAGACCCCGGGTGATGATCCGGCACCGGTACACCCCCTTGTGGGCCCGGATGATCTGCAGATTGGTGGGTTCCAGGGCGATGCAGAGAGCGAAATCGTCGATCTCCCGGGCCAGGCTCTCTGCCCCGGACATCGTGCATTCCTCGTCGACGCTGGCGGCGAAGGTAACATCGTAGGCGGGGACAATCTTCTTCCCGTGCAGGGCAAGAAGCGCCGACAGGCCGGCGGCAAGCGGCCCCTTGTCGTCGCACGAACCGCGTCCCATGATTCTGCCGTCTTCCATCCTGCCGCTGAACGGTTCGTCCATGCCGCGCGCGCTGACCGTGTCCATATGGGCCACGATCAGTACTTTGGGCGCACCCGGATTCGGCAGCCGGACCAGCAGGTTGTCACGGCCCGGCAGGGCTTCTCTGGTGCAATGCTCAATCCCTGCCGCCAGGCAGAGTTGCCGCAGGTAGGCGACGACCATTTTTTCGGCAGAATTCGTGTCGGTTCCTACCGGGTCTGATGATTCGCTGGGGATTCCGACCAGTTCCCTGGTCATCGTGATTACATCGGGTATGGATGGCATGCGGTTTTCCGTTTATTTTAATTTCTCGGCTCAGGACTGATTCTGCCAGATGAGAACCCTTCTGGCAAACAGATAATTTCCGGATTTTCTTCACGATTGATCTGGGTCAAGGAATAATGAACACGGTGTGATAGGATAAAAAAAAACAAAGGAGTGATGAACATGAAAGTTACCGATCTGAACGAAACACGAGTTTTCGATGAAAAAGGCATGAAAAAGATGCTGATCCACGATTCCGCCTGGTTCCGGATCATCAACTTCAACCTGATGGCGGGGCACACCTTCCCGGTCCACTCCCACAGCCTTGACGGCCAGCTCTCCATCCAGGTCCTTGAGGGCAAGGGTGAATATCTCGGCGCCGACAATGCCGCCATCCCGGCAAAACCGGGCGACATTCTGGTCTGCGACATCAATGAGCCCCACGGGGTCAGGGCCGAAACGGATATGCGGATCCTGGTGACCATCGCCCCGCCGATCTGAGCGCTGTCGCTTGCCTTCCTCTTTGGTGCGGAGACGATTACCGGCCCGGATGGCTTCAGGCCGCTGTTTCCTCCGGTTCCTGCAAAAACTTGTGCCGAGAACAGGGCCGACTGTGGCCTCGAAGCATTTCCGGCATGCAAGGCCGGTTTATTCTGCCTGCTGCAGCTTCAAATCATCCCATTTCCACTTGTTTTCCCGCTCCCCCCCACTCCGTTTAACCCACCGAATCCACGAGATTTATAGGAGTTATTCCTGAAAAGAGATTTCTCTTGTCAGAGATTCGGAAATCTGATTAATAGTGCGAAAAAGGAGCGGGAGCATCAGCCCGACTCCGAAACTATATGATACATCTTTCACTTCCGTCCTTTTCCTGGTCGCAACAGTAGACGAAACATTTTACTTGTGGGTGGGGAATCATGAACAACGTCCGAAAATCATGCGTCACCGCGGTTATTACGCTCCTGGTCTCAACCCTGGCAACCGCCGCATGGGCGGCAACGCCCCAGATCAGCGTCGGCACGTTACACACCATAGCCCTGAAGAGCGACGGCACCCTCTGGGCCTGGGGAGAGAATTCATACGGTCAGCTCGGCGACGGCACGAGGGTACAGAAAATCGTTCCGGTCCAGATCGGAGCCGACCCCGATTGGACACAGATCTCATCAGGTGGTAACCACACCCTGGCTCTGATGAGCGACGGCAGCCTTTGGGCCTGGGGCTCGAATACTTTTGGCGAAATCGGCGACGGCTCATCCGGCAGCAACGCTTTCAAGACCACACCAACCCGAATCGGCAGCGATACCGACTGGACACAAATCTCGGCCGGAGGACAGCACTCAATCGCTCTGAAGAGTGACGGCTCTCTCTGGGCCTGGGGGTATAACTATTGGGGTCAGCTCGGCGACGGTACAAATGGCAATTATACTGACAAACTTACCCCAACTCCAATCGGCAGTGACACCGACTGGGTCCGGATATCAGCCGGAGTAGGATACACCTTGGCTCTGAAGAGCAACGGAACCCTCTGGGCATGGGGTCTTAACAGTTATGGACAACTTGGCGATGGCACGAATGTAAACAAAAATATTCCGGTCCGGATCGGCACCGACACCGACTGGGCCAGGATCGCGCCTGGTCATTTTCACACCTTGGCCCTGAAGAGCGACGGCAGCCTTTGGGCCTGGGGAAATAATGCAGCGGGACAGCTCGGTGACGGCACGAATGTTGACAAAAACACACCGGTCCGGATCGGCACCGACACCAACTGGACCAGAATCACAGCCGGCGGCAACCATTACTCCATAGCCCTGAAAAACGACGGCTCCCTCTGGGCATGGGGGCATAATCTATATGGTCAACTCGGCGACGGGACGAACATATGGAGAAACACTCCATTCCATATCGGTATCGACACCGACTGGTCTAGAATCGAGGCAAGTGGTGCTTGGAGCACCCTGGCCCTGAAAAACGACGGCTCCCTCTGGGCTTGGGGAGACAATCGTTATGGTACACTCGGCGACGGCACAACTATAGATAAATACATGCCACAGGAAATCATTTTCCATCTCGACTTCGATACCGACGGAGATAGCGTTTCAGACGGCTTTGACGCCTGTCCTCAAGCCATGCCGATCCGGATCGCCGGAAAAACCGACCACTGGCAGGGGCTCCAGTGGGTGTACGACAACCCTCCCCTGGCCTCGGGCGACACCATCCGGGTCCAGAGCTCCTTTGCCGACGGCCCGCTGGTCTTCGACCGGGCGCTCGCGGTCACGCTCCGGGGCGGTTTCGACTGCGACTTTACCACCAATTCCGGAGCGCCGACGGTCATCGAGTCTCTGACAATCTCCTCCGCAAGTTACGCGGTCACGATCGACAGCATCTCGATTGAGTAGACAAAGACGGGAGATAGGAAAAAAAAATTGAGTTCCGGCAAATGATCGCTCAATAATTTTTCCCGTCTCCTGAAAAAATCATAACCGGGTCCAGTAATAAGGATTCCCTGGGAAATTCGCTTTCAGACCAATATCTCCCCCGCATCTTTCCAGGCAATCACTCGGGCCGTGGAGCGTTGCTGCGAGGCTTCGCCGCCATAGACCACTATATTGTCAATATCCTTCGGCAGGGTGGTGTTGCTGATTCTCTCGGCAAAAGGGGCAAAACATTGAAGAAAATCACCAGCCACCGTGGCGCCCGACTTGACTTCAACGGCACTGAGTCGATCTCCGCGATTGACCAATAAATCCACCTCGACCCCTCGGCTTTCCCGGTAGTGATAGAGATCCGGTTGCTCTCCTCGGTGAACCAGCGTTTTATAGACTTCCGAGACAACCCAACTCTCGAAGACGGCCCCTCGCAACGGATGATGACGCAACTGCTCCGGCTCCCTGATGTTCAAAAGATAACAGACCAGACCACTATCCAGAAAATGCAGTTTTGGTGCTTTTACCACCTGTTTACGGATATTGGCATGCCAGGCCGGAAGTCGGAATACGAGATAGCTTGCCTCTAGAACTGAGAGCCAGGTTCGGGCGGTATTGTGGGAGACGCCGGCATCGCCGCCCAGCACTGAGAGGTTGATTTCCTGGGCGGTACGTCCGGCGCAAAGCTTTAAAAATCCGGAAAAAGAGGATAGGTCGCCAACATTGAGTACTTGCCGGACATCCCGTTGGATATAAGTCATTGTGTAGTCGGCAAGCCATAGATCGGCAGGAATGTTCCGGTCGTATATCCGTGGATAGGAACCTTGCCAAAGCAAAGAATACAGATCCTCCGGCACCGCAGGGAATAGTCGCAGTTCCTCCCAGTCCGGGGGCAGCAAAACCAGCATGCCGCTCCGGCCGGCAAGGGTCTGAGATACTGTTTGTGAAATGCCGAAATGTTGCGAACCGGTCAAGATGAAGCGGCCGGGAGTCGGCTTTTCATCGACCTCGGTCTGCAGATAACCGGCAAGCTCAGGAACATTTTGGATTTCGTCAATGATGGCTCCGGCATGGTACTCAGCGAGAAAACCGCGAGGATCGTTCCGGGCATAATCACGGGTGTCCATCGATTCGAGTGATACATAGGCCTTGGCTGGGAAGGCGGCGCGACATAATGTCGTTTTCCCGGCCTGCCTCGGCCCGGTCACGACGACAACGGGGTAGTAGCCTGCAAGCTTCAGGAGAGTTGAAAGCAGTTTGCGGGGAATCATGTTCCCACACTACCCTCCAGTGCATAAATTGTCAATCTCATTTACAATCCATGAAAGATGGGTGGTGTGAGAATCAACCCCGGCAGCCTCTGGATGGGCAGCTGCCTCGTTGGTCTGGGGCATGAATCCGGTCAACCTTCCTGAAGAACTATCGCGTCAAATAACCGCTTTATTTTTTTTCTGCTTGACGTCTTTTATTCGTGGTCACAATCGTATTACAATACTGGGAATCAGATAAATTTATTATGAGTGGATGGGGAAACATGAACAACTTGCGGAAATCATGCGTAATCGTCGCCCTTCTCCTGACCTTGATTGCAGCCCGGGCATCCACTGTCTGCGCGGCAACTCCGCGGATAGTCTCGATGGGAGATCATACCGTTGCCCTCCATGAAGACGGCAACCTCTGGATCTGGGGAAGTAATTATGCCGGTCAGATCGGCGACGGGACAACTGCGGACAGAAATGTGCCGATCCGGATCGGCACTGCAGGTTGGGCGCTGGGCTCGGCCGGGGGGTCCCACACTCTGGCCCTGAAGAGCGACGGCAGTCTCTGGGCCTGGGGGAGCAATCTGGATGGCGAACTCGGCGACGGGACCAATGTCAGTAAAAAAGGTCCGGTTCATATCGGCACCGCCACCGACTGGGCGAAAGTTTCGGCTGGTCTTGAATTCACGATCGCCCTGAAGAACGATGGCACCCTCTGGGCCTGGGGCAATAATATCGATGGCCGTCTGGGTGACTCCACCTATACCAGCAAAAACACCCCGGCTCAGAACGGCACCGCCACCGACTGGGCGCAGATCGCGGCTGGTCTTTACCACACTCTGGCCCTGAAGAATGACGGCACCCTCTGGGCCTGGGGCAATAATCCAAACGGCGAACTCGGCGACGGCACAACCAGCAGCAGGAACGCTCCGGTCCGGATCGGCTCTGCCACCGACTGGGCGCAGATCGCGGCCGGTGCTTTTCACTCCCTGGCCTTGAAAAATAACGGCACCCTCTGGGCCTGGGGGGATAATATTACCGGCCAGCTCGGCGACGGGACGAGTGTCGACAAAAAAAGTCCGGTTCAGATCGGCACCGCCACTGACTGGGCTTTGATCGATGCGGGAAAGGCGCACAGTCTGGCCCTGAAGAGTAACGGCACCCTCTGGGCCTGGGGGAGTAATTATGCCGGTCAACTCGGCGACGGGACGACCGTCGACAAAAATGCTCCGCTCCGGATCGGCGCCGACACCAACTGGGTGCAGATTGCGGCCGGCATGGAGCACTCCGCAGCCTTGAAGAGCAACGGCAGCCTCTGGACTTGGGGGCATAATCAATATGGTCAGCTTGGCGACGGCACGAACACGAACATACACATTCCGAAGAATATCTTTTACCTGTTAATCGACATTGACAGCGATTTCGATGGCGTGCCGGACATCAGTGATGCCTTCCCGAATGATCCCGCCGCCAGTGTGGACAGTGATGGTGACGGATCTCCCGACTACTGGAATTCCGGCAAAAACGAGAGTCATTCCACCACCGGCCTGACCCTTGACGGCTGCCCCAGCACCTGGCCGATCCGCGTTGGTGCCACAGCTTACTGGAACGGCGGTTTACAGGCGGTTTATGATGATCCTGCCGTCATTTCCTTCGACACAATCAAAGTCCAGAGTTCTTATGTGAATGGCCAACTGGAACTTGACCTGGCAAAGGATATTACGATCCAGGGTGGTTTTGACTGTGACTTCACGGGCAACTCAGGGCCACCGACAAACATCGGGGTTCTGTCGATTTTTGGCTCGAGCGGACCGGTCGCGATCGACAACATCGCGATTGAGTGAGTAAAGTCAGGAGTCAGGTATCATTTTTTAAGAGTTTTGTTCGTCATCTCATTTATTCTGAATTCTGACTACTGCATCCTGTCTTCTCTATTTCAGATAAACGATCACCGCACCGCTTTTGTATTTTACCTTTTTCTCCCATTGATAATGGAACACGGTACCGGAAGACTTCAGCTCCTCCAGCACCATTTCGGTTACATCCGGAAGGACGGCAGGGCCGTTGGAATGCAAGCCTTTGCCGGTAATGATCCTGACCGTTTTTATTTTCTCTATGGCCGCACCGCCGAGAAATGTTCTAACCCTTCGCTCCGCCGCTTCGGAAGTCATCCCGTGCAGGTCCAGCTCTTCCTGGGGAGGAGGATAGACAGCGATTTTCTCCCGCCTTGAAAGGCTTCTTTTCCGGGGTTTCTTTTCCTTGAGGATGACCTGCAGATCCTGGCCGGCAAGACTTTCTTCCAGTTCTTCGGCAAAGCTCGGGACCGTTTCCGAAGCCGCCCCGAAGGATTGGTACAGATCTGTATCGTCAAGCTGTGGCAGATTTTTTTTCTTTCGGGCCATCCTGGCTGTTCTCCTGATTTCCGTCCGCGCCAGTATAGCCAAATTTTCCAAATGACAAAAGAAAAGGCGGATTGAAGCACGGAATATGTGCCTCAACCCGCCCGTCCTTCAGAATCTACCCGCTCGCAAAGTGGCAGACGTAAAAGATGTGACGGTCTAGAGTTGACGTGACCCTAGCACCCCTCTACTGCCTTTTTCTTCTTGTCGTGGCACCCGGTACAGTTGGTCGGCCCCTTTTTGCCGTTCACTTCTTTCCCATGACAATCCTTGCAGTTGGTATGAAATATATTTTTTCTCTGCTGCAGTTCCGCGACCGCAAAATCACTGTTATGGCAGGTGGCGCATTGAAGTGCGTCAGAAGAAGGCAAAGCGCCGATACCCTCTGCGGTTAAGGGCTCGTGTTTGAGATCATGATGACATTCTCCACAGGCCACCCCGAGTTCGAGATGAACTGCGTGCTTGAATTTCACCGGCTTTTTCCCTTCAATAATGATGGTGTCTTCCGGTGCCGTAAGCGGGCTGCCGGCTTGAACGCTGTGCAAAAAAAAGGTACTGGCCATCACGGTTAAAGCGATTGTAACGATTGTTGAGTTTCTCATGTCTTTTGTCCTCGTTTCTGTTGACGTTTGGTCTGTGGAACATCATCCTCTGGTGACTCCCACTCTATAACGAAAGCCAAGCCAAAACAGCGGACATGACCCGATGTCTACCAGACATTTCAATGATTTCAGATAGTTACACAGCAGAGGATAAAATTGTTGATGATTACACTGGGCAGAAAATGATATATCTGTAATTCTCTGGGGAAAGCATGAAGGAAACATTTCTCCTGCCATGACATATTCGGATTTGAATTTATGAACGAAACCAGCCAATACGGCGGGCCGCAGATGGTCCGGATCGACGGCGAAAAGGTCCGCCGGCTCCGTGAACAGAGAGGGCTGACCCAGCTCTATGTGGCCACGGTGGTTGAAGTGACCACCGATACCATCTCCCGCTGGGAAAATCGCCGTTACCCCTCCATCAAAATGGAAAACGCCGAAAAACTGGCCGAGGCCCTGCAGGTCGGGGTGGAAGACTTTCTCGATCTCCAGGAAACAGCGGAACCAGCGGAAAAAACACTACCGGAACAGGAAATTCCCTACCAGCCGCCAACCGTTAAAACATCCGCACTTTCCCGCCCTCTGCTTTTCCTGCTCCTTTTTGTTGCTGTGCTCATCACCGCCTATCTTTTCAGCAAGAATTCAACCCCGGTTGATCCCGCTCCCTTCATCCGGGCGGAAAGAGTTGTGCCCCCCCATGTCCCGGCCGGGCAGTCTTTCCCGGTCATTATCAAGGTCACCAGCACTTCATCGCAACCTGTCTCGGTGGTTCTCCGGGACACGGTCCCCTCCGGTTGCAAAGCGATCAGCGGGCAGCCTCCCATCTCCAGCACCGGCAAGGATCAATCCCTGGTGAAATGGGTCACCCGCCTGGAAGGCAGCAAAACCTTTGCCTATCTGGTAAAAAGTCCGCCCGGCGCAACCGGGGATACCGAGATGGTATTTTCCGGCCAGATTCTTTCCGGCCCGGGCTCAGGCAGAACGATTGAGCTTTCCGGGAACAACACCCTTCGGATTCGCAATTTTCACTGGGCGGACACCAACCTGGACCTCAGAATCGACGATGAGGAGATCCTTGCGGTCTATGATCTGTTCAGCGAAATCACCGGCTTCGAATTCAAGGGCGAACAGCTCGATGAACTTTGGGCCGCAGACCGATATTCCTATGACACCAACAATCACCGCTACGAGGTCAGTCAATGAAAACCCTTCGTCACAATCTAATTCGCACCATTCTGGCGCTGACCGCACTGCTCGCCAATTTATCGATTCCTGGCCACGCCGTGAGCGAGGAGTTGGCGAGCGGCAGATACCTGAGCGGTTCCGGTGCGAGAATTGAAGTGGAGCTCGACATTTCGACGCCGGCTCCGCCGCTGGTCATTGTCATTCAGAATCTGCCCCCGGGAACACGGGTGACCGACTCCACCCCGGAGCTCATGAAATATGATGCCGATAAAGGGGTTGCCAAGTGGCTGCTCCGGGGCCTGAAACCGGGAAAATTCAGGATCACCATGCAGCTTGACCGTTCATTGCATCAAGGAGAAGTAAGCGGTGAGATCAGGTGCCGGGACAGTGGCGGCAATATGGTCAACAGAAAAATCAGCGGAAATTGACCGACAGCTGCTCAGGATAAAATTTCGCGAACCGTGTTGCTGAGTTCCCTCAGCTGAAAAGGCTTATGGACCGCCGCAACGAAACCGTACTTCCTGAAACCGGCCATAACCGGGTCATTTGAATATCCCGAGGCCACGATCACCCTGGCCCCCGGATCGAGCTCCAGAAGTTTTTGCACCGCCCTCTCCCCCCCCATCCCATTCGGGATTGTGAGATCCATGATCACCAGATCATATGGGCTTTCGGTGCCCATTGCCTGCCGGTACATCGCAATGGCCTCTTCTCCGTCCCGGGCTCCGGCTGCTTCATAGCCGGAAAATTCAAGCATCCGGATGGCAATGGTTCTGACGGAATCGTCATCGTCCATGACCATTATCCTTCCTTTGCCGCTCGGCACCATCTGACTGGAAATCATATCCGCTTGTTTTTCCAGAAGAACCAGCGAGGCGACCTGATCAGCAATGGCCGGCAGATAAATGGTAAACGTTGTCCCCTCTCCAGGGGTTGAAGTGACCGAGATATGGCCCTCATGCTTGTTGATGATTGAGTGGGTTACCGCAAGGCCGAGACCGCTGCCCATCTTTTTGGTGGTGAAATAGGGGTCGAAGATCCTGTCCAGATCAGTCGGCTTGATCCCGGGTCCGTTGTCGGTGATATAAATCACCAGATAGGCGTTGCCGGTCAACCGGATTCCGCTGATCTCGGACCCTTTGATATTGCCGCACTTCACCTCGACCCTGCCGCCTTCCATGCCCATGGCCTGGGCGGCGTTGATGATGATGTTCTGGATCACCTGGCTGATCTGCCCCTTGTCGATATCGGCCAGCCAGAGGTCTTCCGGCAGATCAAACCGGCAGACCACATTGCTGCCCCGCAGAACAAAATCGGCCGAATCCTTTATGACCTCTGCGATAGAAGCGGCATGCCGGATGGGCTCGCCTCCCTTGGAGAAGGTGAGGAGCTGCCCGGTCAGGGCCTTGGCGCGAAGGGAAGCTTTCTCCGCCTCATTCAGCAATGAATACACCTCATCTTCCTGATCAACAATATACTTGGCCAGACTGATATTCCCCATGATCGCGGCAAGCAGATTGTTGAAATCATGAGCGATACCGCCCGCCAGAACCCCGACCGACTCAAGTTTTCTGATTTTCAGCAACTCCAGATCAGTCCTGACCTTTTCGGTGATATCCCGAAAAACCAGGACCACGCCGATAGTCCTGCTCTTCCGGTCATGGATCGGCGCGCCGCTGTCGGCAATCTCCCTCCTCGTGCCGTCTTTGGCAATCAGGCAGAGGTTGCCGCTGAAATTACTCACCTGGCCGGCACCAATTATTCTCGGCACCAGCGCCCCGATCTTATCGCCGGTTCTCATGTCGACGATATTGAGCACTTCCTCAAGGGATCGGCCAAGGGCTTCGCTCTGTTTCCAGCCGGTCAATTCTTCGGCGACCTTGTTGACCAACATGACCCTGCCGTCGATGTCGGTCGTTATCACCCCGTCGCCGATACTGCGCAGGGTGACCGCAAGCCGCTCCTGCTCGGCGGCCAGTTTCTCCTCCGCCTCCTTCCGGCTGGTAATGTCGGTTGAAATCCCGCCCACGGCATAAATGTCGCCGTTTTCATCAAACATCGGAAACTTCACCGAAACATAGGTGTGAAGAAGCCCGTCATCGTGGGGAATCTGCTCTTCCAAAACCTGCGGCATCTTGCCGGCAAAAATCCTCCGGTCATTCTCCCGCAAGGCATCGGCTACATCTTTCGGAAAAATATCATGATCATTCCGGCCGAGAATCTCCTCCTGCCTGATATGGAAGACTTCTTCATATTGCCGGTTTATGGAGAGATAACAGCCCTCGATATCTTTCAGGTAGACTACCGCGGTTGAGTTATCGAGTATCGCCTGCAGCTGGGCCTCGCTGTGGAGCAGAGCTTTATGGGCGATATCAAGCTCCGCCTCCCGCTCACTGATCACTTCCAGTTGATTCTCCGCTTCTCCCATTTTATTGACCAGGTCGGCCACCATGCTGCAAAGCCCGGTTTTCAAGGTGCCGAGCTCAAAAAGAAATTGTCCGGGAACATCCGCCTTATAAACCTCCTGCATCACTCCGGTAGTGAAGTCGGCCAGCCTGATCAGCGGAGAAATGATCAACCGCTGCAGGAAGATCATTAACAACACCGCCAGGAGTATGGTCCCGGCCAGCACCAGGGCATTGATCAGGAGAAACTTGTTGCGGGCGGCAAACAACTCGGCATGATCAATGCTGATCCCGACATAGCAGTCCCACCTCTCGAACAGGGTAAAGATTGCGAGTTTATTATGCCCCTGGGCCCGATAGTTGACACTTTCCCGCCCGTCTGCCATTCCGGCAAACAGGTTTGCAAATCCCGGTTCCTTAGCGTTTGCGAAGTCGTTTGAAAGAAGGATCGATCTGTCCCGGCCGATCACAAAAATCCTGCCGGTTTCAAGATAGCGAAACCTCGCAAACGAAACCAGAGCCCTCTGCCTGATTTCATCCAGATGGATTGTGCTGTCTTCCAGGCCGATCATTTTCAACCGCTCGTAACTGCTTTCCACCGGCATGATCTGGTGAGCCAGCTTATCGGTGAGAAGTTCAGTACCAAGGAGATAAGTGCTCCTGTTCATCAGCTTGTAACCGGAGATGATCAGTGGAAAAGAGAGGACGACGATGACAAAGATCATGGCCGACAGAAAAATAAATTTCACCGAATTGAAACGAGGAAAAACTCGTTTGAACAGTTGGCCTGCTGGTGAAGGAGTCTTTCTGGGCATGTTTTATTTTATAATCACGTCAACCGTTTCCAGTACTTCAACAGAAATCGGCCGATTAAGATTTGTTGCCGCTTTCAGGTTTACGAAGGCAACCTGCCTGGCGGCTCTGGGAACCGTGTTTTCAATGGAGTTCAGGCCATCAAAGATATCGGCGGTCATTTCAGCGGCCTGATTGCCGCAGTACCTGAAAGGGTTGAACAGACCTGCCAGGGTATTTTCATCCAGGAAATCCGGCAAGGATTCCTGTTCAATATCCAGAGTGAGAGATGTAATCACCGGAACTCCGGAACGAGCCAGTTCCCGCTGGTTTTTAAAGGAACCGACAATCCCGCCGTAGGCTTCAATTTTCAGCTCGGCCATGGCCTGCCGCACCCTCTCCACCCCTTCGCCCAGGTCAAGGTAATGGATGGAAATGCCATGCATCTTTTCCGGCGGCAGATCCTGATAGGCTGATTTAAAAATCAGATCAGCGGGAATCCTCGAATCGTACACATAGGCATAATTTTTTATTTCCGGGATGACAAACCTGGCTATCCGCAGGATCTTTTCCGGGGGATACATCAGATAGATACCGCTCAAGTTGGTCTGCGGCGGTTCGATCAGCGAAGGCAACATTTTCAAGGCCACCGATTCCAGGACCGGCACAAAAAGCTGCGGGACCCCGGACTCTTTCAGCATCTCCCGGGCCTTCATCGAGACCCAGCCGCAGGTGATAAACATGTCGGCCGTGTCCTTATGGCGATTGACTCCATCGATCACATCGGGCAGAGAGGTCTGATCGGCGCTTCTGGTCAGGATATCAACATAGTTGACATTCCGGCCTTCAATAAAGCCCCGGCTTGCCATCTTCTCCTTAAACCCTTTGAGCACCGTGGCAAAAAAGGCGGGTTCGATCCGGTAGCGGATAAACACCACCTTTTTCGGTTCTTCCGCCCTGGCTTCATGATAAAACCCAGCGATAACCAAAGAGACAGCCAGGAGAACTGCCACAATCCTAAAACGCCACATTCACCAGAACCTCCACCCCGACATCATTACGCCCGGGCCGAAACTACAAACGCATACCGCAGCATTCGTAATTGGCTATACCCTGTCGGATACAGGGTATGGCTGAGTTGAGCCGCTTGCCTGCAGGCAAGAAAACTATACCAGAAAGGTGAATTCTTCCTTCATCTCCCTTATCCTACCGCAGCCGGAAGCCGACTATCAAGAAATAAGTACCCGGCACATTGTCGCACAATCCCGGCTGGATTTATACCTCCTCCCTCCATTGACATTCTCATTCCACGGGGGTAATAAGGGTTAGGTGAACAATGGCAGGCGCTCTCATTTTATTGAATGATACAGGGGGCTTACAAATGACAGGGCCGGAAATATTATGAAAGGAGGGCAGGATGAGTGGTTTTTACAAGCTGTTAAGTATCGGATTGGCGGTGATGGTTGCCTTTTTGCTGTATCAATCAAAACTGACCAAAGGTGAACTGGAAAAATTGGCCGCCCGGATCGACAACTCCGAGACAACCGAACCCACCGCCCCGTCCTGGGACGATCCGGAGCTCCAGAAACCCTACCCGGAAACCATTCCCCAGCAGGTCGCGAGCCTGATCGACGCCTTCGAGCCTCTGGACGGCAAGTATGATCTCACGCGGATCAAACAGGTCATGGAGGAAATCGACGACCGGAACTTAAAAGACGTACTCGATTCCATCGACTGGCAGTCCGATACCGGCAAGGCGTTGGCGGATGAACTGATCAAAAGGAAAGCGATCGATCCCGGCATGTTCAGGGACACCAATCTTACCTTCGGAAGCGACAGCCTGAACCAGATCCGTTTATACTGCACCACCGATCTGCGATGCATCGAACTGTTCGAAAAATGCTGCCTGTCGCTCAAATGCTGTTTTCACCGCTGCTGCGCCACCCTGCCCTGCAAAAGATGCTGCTGGTCCTGCTGGACCCCCTGCTGCAGTAAAACCATTCAGATCGGAATGATAGGTGACCCACCCGCCTTTAAGATCGTAAAGAAAATAAAGTTCCAGACCGGCGACACTTTTTCAGTGGAAATTGACGGAACCGATACATACCTCGGCATTGTCACCATTCCATCGGGATCGGGAACTGGAACAAGCCCTCTCACTCCTTCTGATGCCACTAACCTGTTAAATCATATAAACACTTCTATTTCCACAAACCCACATGGCACCACCAAGAGCGACATTATCTACGGGCCAGGCAATCTGATAACCAGTGCAGACATTAATGATGGCACCATTACAGCTGACGACCTTGGCACCAATTCTGTCCACTCGGACGAGATTGCCGATAATGCAGTTGGATCTGGTGAAATTGCAAACGGAACAATCACAGCTGATGATTTGGGAACAGACTCTGTCGGCTCCGACGAAATAGCCCTGAACGCCGTTGGTACCGATGAAATAAATAACGGCAGCATCACCAGCGATGACCTTGGTACCGACTCAGTGGGATCAGACGAAATTGCAGCTGATGCAGTCGGGACAGGTGAAATCGCAAACGGCACAATTACCATCGATGATCTGGGCACTAATTCTGTGGGATCAGACGAAATTGCTGATAATGCCGTTGGAACCGGTGAAATTGCCAATGGTGCGATACTCGGAGAAGACATTACGAACTCCGGTGCACCTACGGATAAAATTCAGGAAGGAAAGATCAATTACCCTGCATCACCAGGCCATGGTCATTCAGGGTATGCCCCAACCATCCATACTCATGATGGAAATGTATACAAAAAATCTGGGGCTACCTGTTACACCGTCAATAATACATATTGGGAACCGGCATCTTGCCCCTAATTCATTATATTGAAAAGGCAGGGACAGCTCAAATATTGCTGTTCCTGCCTTTAATTTAATTAGGTTGTGATAATTTTGATTTACTGAAATCTGTAAACAAAAGAGATGTTTATTTCCTCAACAAAGTCACCGCTGCTCCCTGCAATATCAAACTGCAGATTTTCTGACAGAACCCCTCCGATACCTACTGAAAAAATATCGTCATCTTCACCCTCTTTCATGGTGTCCTGATAGTAGGCAATTGATGTACCTACATAATGGATAGCATGATCCGGTTTGTGAAAATAGCCTCCCCGCAATGCAAAAGGAGTTTCTCCGATAGAAAACACATACTCAAATCCCGCATGAACCTCAGTTGTATCATTTGCTTCAAAATCACCGGTATTTAAAGTCCACTCCGCATTTATTACTTTATTTGGATCAAAGTAATAGTAGTTTTCCAAAAGATCAGAATACTTAATTCTGTTTGCATCAACCGCCAACGTCAGACTGTTGAAAAATCGATACGAAATTCCAATCCCATACATATCTGGAACTTTTAAAGTATTTTCTAACCTCCTACCATAATATGTGAAAGCTGTGTTTAATTCAGGACCGACTCTATACACCAGTCCTACATTCAAATCACCAAAAGGATTAGCTAAAAGGGAAAGGCTGTATTGCTCATCCATTGCAGAATCACTCACTTCATTCCTGCTGTTGGTAATGTCTAGGTATTTTCTATCAACGCTATAATGATAGTTCAGCTGGGAAAAACCTATAGACCCGCCTATTGAAAACTTGTCATGCAGTTTCACGCCCAAACCCGCACCATAGGTTGCACCCCTAATATTTAGTTTTGTCTCATATGTAGTTCCTGCCAACTCCCCTAAAATTGCTGGAGAAACAAATGTAAACTTATCAAGTTCAATATTTATAAATTCATGCCTGAATAAAGCAAAAGTGCTTTTACCCGAAGGTTTTGCATAACTCAGGAATGATACCCCGTCTGTTGAATTGTTGAGCTCAAGAATCGTCTGATCTTCCTGCCTGATTCTCGTGGTAATTTCAGCTGATTTAACTTCTACGGATGCTTCTGTCTGAGTAAGTATTGTCAGCCCAGCAGGATTTGTATAGGCAGCGGTGGCATCATCCGCAACGCCGATAAAAGCCCCTCCCATCGCGTTGGCTCGTGCACCTGGATTGCTAAAACTCAGGTCAATATTCGGGTCAATTAAACTTGTGACAAGAGCCTCAGAATTTGCAGCCATGAAAACAGAGCAGGACAACAACGACAGAGTCAACAATGATTTTCTTGCCTTCATCTTTCTCTTTTCCTCCATTTATAATTTTATCAGGACACCTTGATGGTTTGTCAGGTTATGGCCTAACAATAATTTCTTTCTTTGACAACTGAAAATAAAAAAGGGAGGCAAAATTCGCCTCCCGGTGTCTTTCTTTTACCAGCTTAAAAACGTTACATTATTATTGCTTCAGTAAATCCACCAGTACTTGCTCTGCGTGGACATTCTTCTCACGACATGTTTCGGGGTTTTCTTTATATGTTGCGCGAAAATAATCTCTAATCGTTGCCTGCGCTATATCGGACAAAGCCCAACCCAGGGGCGGTTCCCCGACTTCACCGTTTTTGCACATCCGGAAATAATAGAAGGAACCCTGGACATCCTCCATTGTGTTCTTCAGTTGAGAAGCCAGTTCCGCCCCCCGGCCGACCCGGACCCTTGCGTAGGTGCGGAAGGTTGAGCGGACCTCATAACCGAAACCGAGGGGCGGGTTGTTCTTCGGGCTCTCGGCCAGATCCGCTGGCAGGGTCGGATCGCTGCTGATCAGGACCACAACAGGTTTGATCCGGGGACGCTCTGCGGTCACATCTTCATCGAAACAGGCAAATTTACTACAGGCCAGGCTGATGATTTCCAATGCCGTTTCCGCACCGTAATTTTCAAAGAGACCGCCATCCTGTAATCGTCCGGCAATTTTTTCGTCCTTATCTCTCCACATCCCGGGAGGACTGACGAACGGGAAGCGGGCGCTGTTATGGGCGGCGGTGGAAAGGCGCAGATCGTGGCCCAGGATCGCCAGTTCATCATTGGAAAGGGAAAAGGCGTGCGCCTCGTTCGGATGATTACCGAAACGAAGATTGCCGGCCACGATCCGCCGGCCGTTATCTGACCAGGTGGAATTCAGAAACAGAGAAGGTTTCCAGTTGTTTTCTGCAACCTCCAGAGACCCCAGGGAGTATTCGAGACCGGTTTGATCTGTCACTCCCAGCTCCTCCGTTACGCTCCTGAACGCCTGCTCCAGGCCGTTTTCAAAGGCCGTGGCCCGGGAAAGCAAAACCGGGAAAGGGATAAAGCGCTGGGCCAGATCCGGATAGAGCAGCGCCGCCACCAGTGGACTGAGCAGATCATGATCGATTACTTTCTGCGCGCTGTCGGCCATCTTTTCCGCTGCCGGCTCAAGGGTGTCGAGCAGACGCCGGTACACCGTAGCCCCCACCGAACCACCGGAAACCCCGCTGATCGCGAAAACCTTCCGGGAAAAATTCTCTCCGCCGTCATCCTGCAGCTTGCCGAGGACGGTCGCAGTCCAGTAGGCCGCCCGGATACCACCCCCGGCGGTGGCGACCACCACGAAGGGGGGCGGACCATTCTTCGCATCATCAATATTCGCCTGATACCAGGCATCCATCGCCTCGGAAACGGTTGGTCGCAAGTCGCTCTTCTTCTCCCATGCGAGCCCGCGAATTTCATGATTATCATTCGTGAAACTCGAAGCCAGGGCGGCAACAACCAGCACCGTCAACAGGGGAATACCGATCCGGTCGCAATGATAGCTGAGCCAGCTGCCAAACGGTAGCCAGGTGCTCGCCCAGAGAAAAAACAGGATCAGGGCGCCGGTTCCAGTATTCATCCAGAAAACCGGATAGATATTGCTGATCACCGCCAGAATAAAAAACGTAAGGAACATGGCGATGGCAGCCAACGACCGATACGACCAGCGTTCTCCGGTAAAATGGCCTTCCCGCCACGGGATACCGAGCATCTCCGTGAAGCTCTCGTGTTCAGGGCGGCTGGTGTCGGAAATAACCTCCCTCCGCAGCTTGACCTTGCCGAGCCTGGCGGCAACCATATTGGTAACGGGTTTCCGCTTGATAACCACAACCAGAAACAGCAAAAGCATTGCTGCAGCCCAAACCGCCAGTTCATGTTGTCCTATCTTCCCGGCGCTGATTCCGAAAACTGCGAATGCAAGACTTCCGAGAACCCGCGGCACCCATTTACGCCAGAAATTATAGCTTGCCGGATTGTGCGGCGGATTGTCCCAGTTTACATCGAGCAGCATACGGCTCCAACCCCACACACTCCAGGCCCAGATTGCCTCGGCCACCGCAAGACTCCGGGTCCTGCCGTCTTCTCCATAGGCGACAATGACATCCCGACCCTGGTCGGAGAGAAGCAGGCCCAGGCCCGCCAGCAGAATCAGCACACTGAAACGGCAACGGGCAAGACAGAAAACGAAGGCCTGAATACCGGCAACCCGGTCGGGATTCTTTTCAATCAGTTTCTTTGCATTGATCATTTTTCATTTCCTCCGGTTTGAACTGCTTGAACCCTAACTCTCAAATAGATTTTTGACTACTATTATTTGCAGCGCTTTTATCGTTAGGTAGCACTTGCGCCCCATCCCGGTTTTTATAAATTGTTTCCCAATGGAAAACGAGGCGAGTAGAATATCAGGGAAATACACAATTGATACCAAATGGACATCACCATGAAAATAACCGCCAGACCTGCCCGCCTTCTGCCAATTCTTTTGCTTCTCACCTTTTTCTGTTTTGGAAGCCCGGCGCAGGGGGAAAATGGCACCCCGGAAAAAAAATCACTCCAGGAACCGCCACCGGAAGAATTAATTATGAGCAAAGTTGATGATCTGCAGAAACGGATCAAAAGCTTTGCCGACTCGGAAAATGAGGATATTGCCAAGGCGCTCAATGTAACCGTTGAACAACTCAAAGAGCGAACGGAAATCCTCCAGGAAACCCTCGCCTATTACAACCAGCAGCTGCAGGCACTGCGCAAACATGACTCCCTGCTCCAGGAAAAGCAGGCCTTACAGGACCGGATTGCTACCGGGGAGGCCCTGAAGCTTGAAGAGTCACCGCCCTATTCCCTCAAGTTCTATGATGACTTCAATGTCCGGCTTGCGGAAAACCAGAGAAACCTGGAAACCGCGTTACTTGCCGTCTCCGTCAGCGAAAGGGCGCTGCGCGATGCCAAAGACCGGTTCAAGGAGGCCGGCGTCAAAATCAGGCAGCTGAAGAGCGATTCCGCCCAACTCAAAGATCATCAGGCGGTCCTGCAGAACCAGTGGCTGCTCGAACAGGCCGAAAGGGATGAAGGACTGGCCGGAGGTGTTACCGGATACCAGGAACTGGCCCTGACCAATGCCAGGGAAGAAGCGGAGCTGGCCGCGATCAGAGCAAATCTGAACAGTCAGGTTCGTGAACGGATCCGGGAAAATCTGCATTTCGATCCGGCGGACCTCGACAAACAACTGGCCGCCATTGATGAACAGAAAAGAGAACTGCAGGAACGATCAGACGCGATCAGGAAAAACCTCCGCCAGGCCAACCGGGAAGTGGACAAGGTCCAGAAAAAAGTCGAGCGGGCACAAGGCGAAAACGAGATCAATAAGGTAAAGGCAACGCTGGACGTTGCCGAGCAGTGGCGCCAAACCTACCGGATCCAGCTTGAGCAGGTTGAAAACATCATCCAGCAGCTGAGTACCAGAAAACAGCTCTGGAAACAGAGATATGATCTCATAAAAGGCGCGATTGAGCGTAAAGAGTTTACCGCTCTCAAAGAGGGGGCGGTAAAACAGCGGGACCGTTTGCAGCAGAGTCTGGCTCTGGAACAGGAGCGACAGACCAGTCTCCAGCTGCAGATCGGTAAACTTGAAGAACAGCTGCGGCAGGAAGGGCTCTCCTGGGACGCGAAAGGAAACCTGAACGAGCAGCGCAACGCCCTGGTTGGCCTGGTGAACAGCACCATCAATTTTATTACCGCCCTGAACCACACCAACCAGATGAACCTGAGATTTATTGATGAACTGGAAAGCGCCCGGCGCTCGTTATCACTTGCCGAAATGGTTTCCGTGACCATCGCCAGACTGCAGGGCTGGTGGAAGGCGGAACTTTTTGTCATCGATGACCAACCCCTGACCCTGGGCACCATCACCACCTCCCTGGTCATCCTGATCCTCGGCATTATCCTGACCGGCTTTGTAAGCCGCCTGCTGCAGAAAAGGCTTCTCGTCCGCCTCAACATCAGCGCCAGTTCCGCTGCCATTGCCGGCAAGCTTGTTCATTACATCATTCTGATTCTGGTGGTTCTTTTTGCGATGCGGATTGTCAACATCCCCCTCACCGCCTTTACCTTCTTCGGCGGCGCCATCGCCATCGGCGTCGGTTTCGGGGCCCAGAAACTGATCAATAATTTCATCAGCTGTTTCATTATCATGGCCGAACAGCCGATCCGGGTAGGTGACCTGATCATGATGGACAACGAGCAGTGCTGGATCGAGGACATCGGCGCCCGCTGCACCAAAGTCCGGACCTATTCAAATATCAACATCCTGGTTCCCAACAGTTATTTTCTGGAAAACAATATCACCAACTGGACCCATAGCGACAACATTGTCCGCGGCAAAGTGACGGTCGGGGTCGCCTATGGTTCACCGACCCGCACCGTCAAGGAAGAGTTGCTGAAAGCGGCGGCTGAACACGGCGAAGTCCGTAAACATCCGGAGCCCTACGTTTTTTTCGGCGATTTCGGTGACAACGCCCTGGTCTTTGAACTCTATTACTGGGTTACGGTCACCCAGAGCGTCGGGATCCAGAGAATCTCCAGCGACCTTCGCTTCATGGTCGATGAGCGACTGCGCGACGCCGGGATCACCATTGCCTTCCCGCAACGCGATCTCCATTTTGACAGCGGCAAACCGCTGCAGATTGAACTGTCCCGAGCAAAACCGGGGAAAGAGAAGGAATAGATAACAGGAGAACCGTATCATGCCTGAGGAAAAAAAACTGGTCATCGCCTTTATTCTTGACGCCAAAGGCGGCGGCCGGAAAATCGGCTGGGACGAGATCAGAACATGGACCCCGGCGGAAGGGATCCTCTGGTGCCATATGGACTATACCGATCCCGAAACCCGCGCCTATCTGGTTGGGAAGAGCGGCATCGAAGACGTGGTTGCGGAGTTATTGCTGGCCGAAGAGACCAGACCGCGGAGCACTTTCTTTGAAGAGGGTCTGCTGGTCGCGCTCCGAGGGGTCAACCTGAACCCCGGCGCGGATCCCGAGGATATGGTCTCTTTACGGATCTGGCTTGAAAAAAACCGGATCATCACCACCCGGAAGCGGGAATTGATGTCGGTGCAGGACATTATCCATAACCTTGGAAAAGGCAAAGGCCCGACCAGCGCCGCAGGCTTTCTGGCCGATGTCGCCGCCCGGCTGATGATGCGGATGGGGGATGTGATCGATGAGGTTGAGGATGAAGTCGCCGAGATCGAAGAAACGGTGCTGGTCGCCGAGAGCCATGAACTGCGGGGATTGATCGCAACGATCAGGCGAAAGGCCATCAGCCTCCGCAGATACATGGCCCCGCAGCGGGAAGCCCTGGCCAGACTCCAGACCGACGAATTGCCCTGGCTCGGCCGCAAAGAACTGATCAGGCTCCGGGAGGTCTATGACCACATGACCCGCTATATCGAGGATCTCGACCAGGCGCGGGACGGCCTGACCGTAACCCATGAGGAGCTCTTGAGCCGGCTGTCGGAGCAGTTGAATTCCCGGATGTATGTGCTTTCCCTGGTGGCGGCAATCTTTCTGCCGCTCAGTTTCCTGACCGGGCTTTTGGGCATCAATATCGGCGGCATTCCCGGCGCGGATTACCACAACGCCTTTATCATTTTCTGTGTCTTTCTTGTTGCCGTCGTGGGTGGAGAAATCCTGCTGTTCAAAAAAAAGAACTGGCTTTGATCATTCCTCAACTTTCTGAGTTTGGCTAATCTTTCGATAATAAAGGGGTTTTGGCGATTTGTTCGAGTCTGTGTTCAACAAGAAGCCAGAAGCCAGGAGTCAGAAGCCAGGAGAAAAGATTTAAAATCAGTCATTCTGGCTCCTGACTCCTGGCTCCTGAACACGCTCAGCGAGTGCATTCCCCGCAGCTCGGAGTGTCGCAGGCTCCCTTACCTGCTGCGGGGTTAACGAGCGAATTCGATGTGTAACTTCCTTACGTACGGAGATTCCCCACGGCTTGCCGCGGGGAGGCTTCAATTCTCATCATGGAATGCCACTATGGCACTGATCATTTTATGACAGCAATCCAACAACATAAGACAAGTCAGAAAGTTGATATCATTCCATAAAAAAGGGATGGCAGATTTCTCCGCCATCCCTTTTTTCGTTTCTGACCCGACTGTTTCAGACTTTCGGCAGATGCCTGGTCGCCTCGGCAATCGCCTCGGCGGGATATTCGTAGTTGTGCAGTTCGCCTGCATGATACTGTTCGTAACTGGCAAGATCGAGCAGACCATGCCCGGAAAGATTGAAAAGAATGGTCTTCGGCTCGTTCAGATCTTTCGTTGCTTCCATGATCGCCGCCCGGACCGCGTGGCATGCTTCCGGGGCCGGAATGATGCCCTCGGTCTTGGCGAAGAGCACCCCCGCCTCGAAGCATTCCAGCTGGTGCAACGCCTGGACCTCGATCAGCTTCTCGCGGTACAGCGCACTGATGATCGGTGACATCCCGTGATAGCGCAGGCCGCCGGCGTGAATTCCCGGCGGGATGAAATCGTGGCCCAGGGTGTACATCTGCAGCATCGGGGTCCGTTTGGAAAGATCACCGAAATCGTAGGCATACACCCCTTTGGTCATCGACGGGCACGATGCCGGCTCAACCCCCATCAGCCGGATCTTCTTGCCTTCCAGCTTGTCCGGCAGCCAGGGGTTGGCGATCCCGGCAAAGTTGGAGCCGCCGCCGCAGCAGCCGATCACCACGTCGGGGTAATCCCCGGCCATCGCCATCTGCTTCTTGGCCTCCAGACCGATAATGGTCTGATGCAGGCAGACATGGTTCAGAACCGAACCGAGCGCGTAATTGGTTGATTCGTGGGACACCGCATGCTCCAGCGCCTCGCTGATCGCAATCCCCAATGAACCCGGAGAGTCGGGATCCCTGGCGAGGATCATCTGGCCGGTCGGGGTGAGAGTGCTGGGGCTCGCGACAACTTCGGCCCCATAGGTATGCATCATCGCCTTGCGGTAAGGTTTCTGGTCAAATGAAACCCGGACCATATACACCATGCACTTCAGGCCGAACTTCTGGGTGGCGAAGGAGAGGGCGCTGCCCCACTGGCCGGCGCCGGTTTCGGTGGCCAGGTTTTTGATCCCGGCCTGCTTGTTGTAATATGCCTGGGGCACGCTGCTGTTGGTCTTGTGACTGCCGGAAGGGGAAACTCCTTCGTATTTATAGTAGATTTTTGCCTTGGTGCCGAGCGCCTGTTCGAGAAAGGTCGCGCGAATCAGCGGCGAGGGGCGCCAGATGGCCAGGATATCCTGCACTTCCTGCGGGATATCGATCCAGCGCTCCGGACTCATCTCCTGCTCAAGCAGGCCGCCAGGGAAAATAGCGCCCAGTTTCTCGGGGGCTACCGGCTGATTGTTCTCCGGGTCAAGGGGCGGCTGCAGGCCGTTTGGAATATCCGGCAGAACGTTGTACCACTGGGTCACCCTATCCTCATAAGGCAGAAAGATCTGTTTACTCATGATAACCTCTTCTTTTATTTCGTTAAATTGCCACAGGCTGCGATCAAACGCCTGCCCCCTCTTTTCTGGTACACCGTTTTTTTTTAAAGGCCCGGCCGGACCGTGTCAAGGACAATCAATCTCACTAACAACCAGATAGGGCATGAGAGACAAGAAAGTGGTAAAACGGTTTGAAGTGCTTGAACTTATAAGCATCTAAAGTTTAAAGTGCCCGGAGTGAATGGTGATTGCATTAAAAACCATCTGACTGAATCGAGCCAAGGGGAATGAGTTTTTCTTTGCATGTTCAGAGAATCCAAAAAATTCTCCTGCTAGCTTCAGGCTCATTAAACCTATACACTTCAGGCACACGGTCAATGAAGATCATAGATTTCCATGCCCACGCCTTCCCCGACAAGGTCGCTGAAACGGCAGTTCCTGCCTTGGCGGCGCGGGGCAAGGTCACCCCCTGCCTGGACGGCAGAATCGACTCTCTGCTGAGGTCAATGGACACCTCCGGGGTGGATAAATCGGTTCTCTGTTCCATAGCCACCCGGCCCGGTCAGTTCGACTCAATCCTCGCCTGGTCAAAAGAGATCCGCTCCGAAAAACTGATTCCTTTTCCTTCCTTTCATCCCGAAAATCCCAAAGCCCTGGAAAACATCCGGATCATCAGGGATGAAGGGTTTAAAGGGGTGAAACTCCACCCCTATTACCAAGATTTCAAGATCGATGAAGAGCGAATGTTCCCCTTTTACGAAGAGATCACCGCATCAGGCCTGATTCTCGTGATGCACACCGGCTATGATATCGGTTTTCCCCGGGAGGACATCGCCGGGCCCTCCCGGATCAGGCGGGTGATCGAAAGATTTCCCGACCTGAAAATGATCGCCACCCATATGGGGGCCTGGGAGATGTGGGATGAAGTCGGGAAATTGCTGCTCGGGAAGAATATCTATATCGACATCTCTTTTTCCCTGCAGTATCTGGAGCACGAGGCCGCCCGGAAGATGATCCAGGCTCATCCGGCCGACCGGGTTCTGTTCGGCACCGATTCTCCGTGGGCCTGTCAGGATGAGGTTGCGGAAATGCTCCGGGAGCTGAATCTGGGCCGGGAACTGGAAGAAAAAATATTCTGCGGCAATGCATTAAAACTGCTTGGTTGAAACCTTCAAGCGTTTGATCGCTTTTCACCACTCCACCGGGGTATAAAAGAAGACAAACCTGCCGCTCTCGATATCGACCATCAATTTTGCCCCGTGACTCAAGGCATAATGGATATAGCCGTCCTTTTCCCCGTCCCCCGGCTTTTCGGTGGTATGCGGGGGGGATTCGAAATCGCGGTCCCGGTCATACCAGGAGATCAGCATGAATTCGTCAAACCTCCTGGCCGCGTAAAAGTTGGCGACCACCAGCGCGTCGGAATAATCCTCGATTTCTTCCGCATCGGGCAGAGAAATAATCTCCACTTCCGACAGATCCGGCAGATCGATGTTGCAGCTTTTTCCGTTCATCTTAACCTCCCAAATATCCTGTTCCACCGGTTGTGGGGATGATACTGTCCGGGTCCCGACTCTCTCCGGCGCTGGTCACCCGCACCGCGGAAGCACCGGGCAAGGGGCATTTTGTTTCGCAGATGCCGCACCCGATACAGAGCGAATCGACCAGATACGGCTGTTTGAGAACCACCTCCGTTCCGTTGTCATCAAGAACTACCGCCTCACGGAATTTTATCGCCTTTTCCGGGGTTGGGCAATGTTCCTCACAGACAATGCAAGGGATACCGCTCGCATAGGGCAGACACCGGTTCTTGTCGAACCAGGCGTGACCGATCCTGGTCCGCTGCTTCTCTTGCAGAGCCAATTTCCGGATCGCCCCGGTAGGACAGACCTGGCCGCAGAGGGTGCAGTTAAACTCACAGTAGCCGGTGCGGCCCCGTAATTTGGGCGAGAACAACCCTTCAATGCCCGCCTCAAAAAATGTCGGCTGCAGGCCGTTGCCGATACAGACCTTCATGCACTCGCCGCAGCGGACGCAGCGCCCGAGAAATTCATCTTCGGGCAGCGCCCCCGGAGGCCTGATCAGAAAAGGGTCCGGATTTACGGCCATACTTCTGCCCTTCAGGAAAAAAGGCAGAATCACCCCTGCGCCAATGGCGCTGACCAGAGCCCGCCGGGAAAGATTGAAGGGTGTTCTGGCTTCGGATCGTCCGGCAAAGGCGAAGGAGATCTTTCTCCCGGGACAGACGGCAACACAGTCAAGGCAGAGATTGCAATCGGATCTTGAGATCTTCCGCTCCTCGTCAATGGCCCCCATCCGGCAGACTTCCCGGCAGTTCCGGCATTTTCCGCACTTGCTCCCGCCGATTCCCCGCAGCAGGGAAAACCTGGCGGTTACCGCCAGCATGGCGCCGAGCGGGCAGAGATTCCGGCAGAAAAACCGCCTCTCCACCCTTTCAAGAAGAATCACCGAAATCAGAATGAAGAGGGACAGCAGGGCAAGGTCATAATATTTCTGATCAAAGGGAAGGATCGTGTATTTGAGAAACGCATACACCGGTTCGGTCATGCTGTTGAGCCAGTCCGGGCCGTGCTGGTAGGTAAAAGTGAAGAAGGTGGTGTTCAGGGCATTGAAAGCCGGATACACCGCCAGGGTCAGCCCTCTGACCAGAATTGAAAAAGGATCAAGGTACCCTGCGGCAGGCAACCCGAACCAGGCCGCAACAAGAAGAAAAGCCAGCAGGTAATACTTGGTGTTCCGGTACACTCCATCTTTTCCGCCAACAGGTGGAACCAGCCGGTGGCCTCCATCGAGCAGCGCCCCCAGCGGACAGACCCAGCCGCAGAAAAACCGGCCCAGAACAAAAGTGAAGAGCAGGGTGAAGAGGGCCGGCAGCATCAGGGTGATAAAGGTCCGGGCGGCAAGAGAGGCCGTTGCGGCAAGGAGCGGATCGATCCGGAACAGGAGATTCACCGCATAGGCGATCTCGTCTGCGCCCGAATAATCGGTTTTGATGAACAGAAAAGAGAACAGAACAAAGCAGAAAATCTGACAGAGCCGCCGCCAATAGAAATGCGGTATCTTCTTGCCGCCAGTCATCGTTTCGGCATCACGCGCTGATGATCCTGATCGCGTCAAGGTTCATCTCGCCAAGACCCATCTTATAGGCGGCGACCGTCGACTCAATGTCTTCCGGTATTAAATCAAACAGGGTGGTGGTATAGGCATCCGCCGCCACCGGGTCCGCCGAGGCGATGAGGGTGTCAAGGACTTTGACATCGTCAAGATCGCCACCCTGCGGCCCGTTGCGAAGGAGAATTCTGGTGGCGTCGATGACCGTCAGTTTCGGGCGGATCACCGTGGCGAGATCGGCAAGCTTCTGGCCGAGATCGTGATGCATATTACCCCTGCGCCCGCCGAGCACCCCCATACTGTTCTTGATCCCCATGGTGAGCCGGCTCAAACCATGGTGTTTGGCGATTGGCACATTGATATAGGTGTCGGCCTCCAGGGCGTCTTTGTAGATTTCGAGACGGCTGACGGCCTTGCCCCGTTTGATATCCACCGGAATGAACTTTCGCGGATCGGGATGAAAATAGGTGACTTTTTTATCCTTGATCCGGTCAAGAGCGTCCTTGATCCCGCTGTTGACATAACAGCGCCGCTCCTCGTTGCAGGTCCGGTCAAACACCTTGATCTCGCCCGCACCTGCAGCAAGGGCTTGTTCAACCAGGGTTTTCACGATCAGGGGATGGGTGTTGGCGGCCTGCTCAGGGTTTCTGTCCCAGCCGATATTTGGCTTGATCACCACCTTGTCGCCCGGTCTCACAAATTTCCCCATCCCCCCCAGAGGATCGAGAACTTTCGTAACCAGCGCGACATAATCCTTGCCGGTGGCTTGGGAGACAACCGCCTCCGGGCGCTCGGCGGCAACCGCCTCGCCGGTGATCCGGAACCCCGGAACACCAAGGGTGATGCCCGCCGACCACAATGAAATCTGCCTGAGGAACTCTCTTCGGTCCATATCCTCCTCCTGGATCAGGTGATAGGCATGTGACGCTCATTCTTTCTTTGTACAGGCAAGTATAGGCAAGATCGCGCAAAGATGCAAAATGAAACGAAAGACCTGCCTGAATAGAAAAACCCCCGCTCCAGGCAAAGGGGGGGCCTGAAGCAGGGGTTCAGAGAAGAAGACCGCCGGGAAAAACTCCGTGACAGTTGTTTTTGATGGCGGTCTTCCTCGGCCAGGTGAACAGATACATAATTTCTTATGTATCTATTGGTGGCTCAGTATTGCTGAATATGAAACCTTTGTCTGTAGGGAGATTTTGATAAATGAAGAATAATTGCATTTATCTTGTCCAGAGACTAGTTTATTCAAGGAATGACGGTTCGATAACAATGATGTCGACATCAACACATTACCTCCCGGATACATCTGTGAGAAGATTCACCATCCTGCAGCTGCTGGTCACAACCACCCTTGCCGCATTACTGCTGCTGACCAGCCTCTCTGTTCTCGTCTTCTATCCGGCTTTCACCGAGACAATCCCCGAAGAGCAACAGGCAAGAGCCTGGGCAGCCTTGGTTATGTACCTGTTCACGGTTTGCATCCTCGCCGCCTTAATCTTTTATTCTTCGCTCCGGGCACGAAAGCTGATCGCAGAGCTTGAGAAAGCCGAAAAGAGCGCGGCAGCATATCAGGAAACCCTTGCAACACGAAAACGTCTGTACAACGCCATCCTGGCAGTTCAGACCCCGGAGGCAGTCGCTCGGATCGCCGTTCACCACCTTGCCTCCCTTGGATCCTGGGAAAATATCGCGGTGTATTCATACGATTTTGACGAGCAGCTGGCCTTTCTGCTGGCAGCCAAATCCAGGCAGGAACCACCGGCAGATATTGTACCGACAGATGATATTGCCGGTCTTGAAATCCTGAACCCCGGAAATATTTTCAGGCAGAATCCGGAAAACAATCGCGAACACCCTGGTCTTTGCACCATCAAAACCCCTCTTCTGAGCGGCAGCATGCTGGTCGGCTCCGTTGATCTGGTATGCAAAAATGAGACTGATATTTCCGCCCTGCTTCCTGCGATCGAAGAACTTTCCGGCCCACTGGCCATCGCGATCCAGAACGCCAGATTGTTTACATCCGTTGACCGGCAACAGCACCAGCTCCGCTCCCTTTCCGCCCGCCTCACCGAAATGGAGGAAGCTGAAAGAAGAAAAATTGCCATCGAGCTGCACGACCGGGTCGGCCAGAATCTCTCGGCCCTGAATATCAACCTGAACATTATCAAAAGCCGAATGAAAGCCGGTCTCATTGACGGAGCGGAATTGTGTATCGCCGACTCATTTCTCCTCATCGAAGGAACAACCGAACAGATCCGGGATATCATGTCCGACCTGCGACCTCCGAATCTGGATGATCATGGACTCTTGTCCGCGATTCGCTGGCACGCCCAGCAGCGCACCAAGAGGACCGGCCTTGAGATTGTGGTGGAAGGGAACGGTTCAGCCCCGAGGCTCCCCCTTGAGATTGAAATGGTTTTATTCCGGATCGCCCAGGAGGCGTTGAACAATATCATCAAGCACGCCAAAGCTCATAGCGCAAAGGTCGTCGTTGAGAGACTGGCGGAAAGAACCATTATGATCATCAGTGATGATGGAATCGGTTTTGATCCGAATACCCTGGGCAGACACCATCGTGAACACTCGGGACTCGGTCTGATCGCCATGCAGGAAAGAGTTTCGGCCCTTGGCGGCACTCTCTCCATAGAATCGGCCAAAGGCAAAGGGGCAAAATTAATTGTTGAGGTGTAAAACTGAAGTTGATGCGCTTGTCTGCTCATACCGATTAGTTAAGTTAAGCAGCGTGCCTGCTTATCCGAAACTTATGCCCCCTGGGCGAAAGAGAGTTCACGAGACATCGAGACGTATACCCGAAGGATGAATAGAGACATTATGAAGAAAATTAGAGTTCTGCTTGTCGATGACCACCGACTGGTGCGTGAAGGCTTGAGCAGTCTTCTTGCCTCCTATGAAACCATTGAAGTGGTCGGCGAGGCCGCCAATGGCCGACAGGCCATCAAGATGGCCGAAAACCTCCGTCCGGATGTGATCGTGATGGATATTGCAATGGAGGAAATGAACGGCATCGAGGCTACCCGAAAAATTGGTGAACTCTGTCCGGACTGCAAAGTGGTGATGCTTTCGATGCATGCCACGGCGGAATATATTCATAACTCATTCAATGCCGGCGCCTCCGGCTACCTTCTCAAGGAATCCGCCGGGCAGGAGGTCCTTGAAGCGATCACCATCGTCCATCGCGGCCGGAAATTCTTGAGCCACCGACTTTCAGAAACCCTGGCCGGAGAAATGCTCCTTGATGGGAAAAAAGCTCATGCCGAAGGTCCCATTCAATCCCTGAGTCCGCGGGAAAGAGAGATTGTCCAGCTGGTGGTTGAAGGCAAATCAAGTTCCGAGATCGCCGACATTCTTTTTCTTTCCGTGAAGACCATAGAATCGTACCGGAGCCGGCTGATGAAAAAACTGGGAACCCCGAATATTCCCTCGCTGGTAAAATTCGCCATCAAACACGGCCTGACCCCACTCGAATAATATGAATCTCAACTTTCTGACTTGCCTTAAGATGTTGGTTTGCTGTCATAAAATGATCCAAAGTCATGGCTGCATTCCATGATTTGGAATCCAGAATCCAGAAGTCAGGAGCCAGAATGACTGATTATTTAAGCTTTTCTCCTGGCTTCTGACTCCTGGCTTCTGACTTCTTGCGGGATACAGGCACGAAAAAATCGCCAAAACCCCTTTATTATCGTGAGATTAACATAACTCAGAAAGTTGAGTAAGAATCAGCAGGATTTAAAACCTTCCCCACAGCACAAATCAAAATCTCCCTACAGACAAAATTCATGATTTAGCCGATAGTGAACCGTCAAGGTGAGGTTTTTTAAGGAAAATCAGTGTTGATGGATCAGGTGCCGGGCTGAAAGGAAGCGCCTGACAGAGGGTAAGGAATATGATCAATAACACCAGGGAATTGCTCGTCAATATTGCCAAAAAAGCCCCGTGGCTCATCGAAAGCACGGAGAACTGCGCCCCGATGCCAATCCGGGAAAACAGCCACCAGGTCATTGATGATATCAGAGACTATCACCTGACCATCATCGCGGACAGCGGCCGGGTATACAGGCAGTACCTGACGATAAAGATTGAAAACGACCGGCTGAAGATTGACAAGCCCTTCAAATGGCAGGACTCCACCACCTCATTCCACGTTTTTTTCCGCAACAACAGCAAGGTCTGGAAATTTTTTCTGGTTGAAGATGCTGAGAATGGGGCAACAGTACTTTCCGCAAGGATTCCGGAAAAAATATACACCCTCCTGAAAAGACGTCATCGCCGGGTTCCCGCCCCTGCCGGGACCAAAGCGATCTTCAAGAACCATAATAACCTGATCGATATCGTTCACGTCAAAAACATCAGTGAAGGCGGCATGTTGATCTGTGACAATTCTTCCGTCTCCAGGTACCCGATGCATTCAATGATCAACGAAATATTTCTGACCATTCCGCCGGATGCCGGCAGCAAGGAGAACGGCACCACCCATCGGGTTCTGCCGTTTATCACCAAGGGAAAAATCACCCGGATTTATCAGGACATCAATTCATCTATCGTCCATTACGGGATTTCTTTTCAACACGAAAACGCAAACCTTTATAAAAGATTCAACCAGGTGGTAAGCGATTTTGAAAATCATTTACGGCAAAATGTTACCTCGTAAGACTTCTGTTCCTGCTGAAAATCAGTCATCCGCTTTCTTTCGGTCCTGCACCGGGGTCTGCCCGGTTTTTTTCTGACTGTTTCCCGTGAAAAGAGTATAAAGCTGAGTTGAGCAGCTTATCTGCTCTTGCGAAACGTATACCCGAAGGGTGAAAACAGTGCGCCTCATGCAATAAGACACCTTCTTCACAGGAGACAACAATCGCAGCCCCAATATGACAAATCCAAATTATCTCATGGAAAGCGAGGACGAGTCTCTTAGGCTGGAGCTCAAGACCGATGAAAACAAGGTCCTTGAGCAGGCAGTCTGGGCCGGCATAAAAGCCGGGATGCAGGTCGCCGACCTGGGATGCGGCCCCGGAAAAACGACCCTGGCGATCAGCAAAATTATCCAGCCCGGCGGAGAAATCACCGGGGTCGATTTCTCGGAAGACCGGATCAGATACGCTCTTGAGCATTACAAAGCCCCCGGAATGAATTTCTGCTGCCGGGATATCAGGATGCCGCTGGATGATCTCGGCCGATTCGATTTCGTCTGGGTTCGATTCGTCCTCGAATACTACCTGACCGGCGGCCGGGAAATAGTGGAAAATGCCCTGAAGATCCTGAAACCGGGCGGGACCATCTGCCTGATCGATCTCGACAACAACTGTCTCAATCATTACGGGATTCCTGCCCGTCTGGAAAGAACCATCCGGGAGATCATGTCTCTGCTGCAGGAAAGAAGTAATTTCGACCCTTACGCCGGCAGAAAACTCTATTCATTTCTCTATGATCTCGGATTGCAAGAAATCGATGTAAGCGTGGCGGGACACCATGTTATCTATGGCAGACTTGAAGATGCAGACGCCTTTAACTGGTTGAAAAAAGCTGAAGTCGCCCCGAAAAAAGTCGGGTACGGATTCGCTGAGTACCCCGGCGGATACGATGAATTTTTAGAAGAGTTCAAAAACTTTTTCCACAGCCCGAGAAGATTCACCTATTCACCAATCATCCTCTGCAAGGCGGTAAAACCCTCTCCATAAACCAAGAAACTCCCCGTTTCGAACTGCATGGAGTGCGTTTCGCATCACATGTTCAATCAAACGCCTGACGGAATCTTCACATCTTTTTCAGACACCCCGGCAGCCGCCGGATACCTGTAGGGAGAGCCGGTCTCCTTTTTATTATGGCAGACGATCAGCGCCTCAACGGCTTTCCGGTCATAATAGCTGCCTATTCGCGAAACAATCTTGTTCAGGGCCTCTTCAGCCGGGACCGGTTCACGGTATTGCCTCCTTGAGGTCAAAGCCTCAAACACATCCGCCACTGCGATGATCTTTGAACCCAGAGGAATTTCAGACCCCTTCAGGCCTCTGGGGTATCCGGTGCCGTCTATTCTTTCATGGTGAGAACCTACAATGGAAGGGACCTCCTGATAAATTCCCTCAAATTTGATCTTTTCAAGAATCCGTCTCGATTTATCGGCATGGGTTTTGATGGCTTCATACTGCTCGGGACTCAAACGGCCAGGTTTTTTTAGAATCTCATCCTCGACACCGATCTTGCCGTAATCATGAAGAAGGGAGGCAACCCTGATCATCTCGGTATACTCGGTAGAGAGCCCCATTTCCCGGCAGATGCCGGTGACGAATTCGGTCACCCGTATCGAGTGCCCGGCAGTGATCGGATCCCGGGCATCCGTTGAGGCGACAAGCACCTCCAGAATCGATTCAAACTGTTTTAATCTTTCGTCCATGAGTTTCGCATTCCGGATACTGATCGCAATCTGGTTCGCCACCCCCATGAGCAGATTCTTGTCCCGCTCCAGAAGCGGTCTCTTCGTATCAATATTGTCAACCGCGAGAATGCCGAGGGACTCATCTTCATAGACAATGGGGCAGCAGATAAAGGATTTTGCCCCCATTTTCACCGCAAATTCGTAGCTCTTGGCCGAAAGTTCATCTTTCACCTCATCGATATCATTCATCAGAAATGGACGCTTTTCCTTGAAGGAACGGACAAACATCCCTTTCGATCCCGGTGTGTCCAGATGAAAACTTACCTCTTTGAGCATCTCCTGCTGGTTGTGGCTGTATCCATAGCCGGTTTGAAAAACAAGCCTCGTCCCTTTCCTGTTTGCCATCAGGATCAGCCCGCGGTCGTAATCGAGCCATCTTTTCAGGGCCTTGGCGATATTCTCCAGCAGCCCGGAAATTTCAAGCTCCTTGTTGAGTGCCTGCCCGATTTCATTGATCAGCAGTGAATTTTTATAATTGATGTTGGTCTGTTCTATCAGTTCATCGGAAGATTCCTGGAGGCTCCTGACCGCGCCCTCCAACTCCTTTACTCGCAGCAAAGAAATGATCAGACTCAAAAGAAGAAAAATCGAGATCGAAACCGGAACCAGAACAGTGTTAAAAAATTCATGGGGCGAGAAAAAGTAGGCAAGTGGAACAGCAATCACCAGAGCGGGGGTGACAACATTCCTGATCTTCTGCCAGCGCCGGAAAGGCGACTCGTTCCAGGATACGATATAACGGCAGGCCACTCCCCCCTTGAACAAACACTCGGGATGTTCAATCTTCGGGGGCTTATAATCGAAAAGCCGGGCAATGGCTTCGAGATAGCCTAGCCTGTTGCGGCATTGAAATGGCGCTTCGGTAACCCCCTTGAAGGGAGTCACGACATATTCAATCTTGTTGTGTCCGAGTTTCCGGGATTCGTATCGGGAGGAGCGGGTGAATTTGCCGGTAAATCTTCCGACCAGAGCATAGGCCTTGGCAGGGCTCGCCAGACCGAGCAGATATCTCCTGATTCCCCCCATGACTTCGGGTGAAGCGGTAAATATCCCTGCTTCCCTCGCAATATCTCCATTGCCGGTAAGAGAGACCAGCTTCTGCTGGAACCTGTTGACCTGCTCCTGACTGAACCAGTGCCCCTCGTCTTCAACCTGGTAGGGCTCCATCCCGGCGTATTGCAGCAGCCCGGCAATATCAATTCCGGGATACTTTTTCCGCACCAGTTTCAGGTAGGTGTTTGTGATCCTGCTGTTATAAAGAGGTTTTCCCACCATCGGTTATGTTTTTGCGAGACGCAAAGGGGACCTTGTAAGATTTTCCATATACTCAAGAAATCGGCTGATATATTTCAGGTCAAGAATACCAAGGGTATAGATATTATCATACTGTACCTGCTGCTCATCTGCGTAGGATCGTGGAAACAAGAGGACTGACGCCTCATCGCCAAACTCGCCGCAGAGGGTGCCGAGAGCCATACTTATCTGACTGAAGCAAACCCCGGTACTGTCGAGAACAATCACCTGAATGCAGTTGGTGAGCGAGGACATGTTCAGTCCGGTATCCGAATGGTTCAGGATAAACATCACCCCCAGTTCCCCGACTTCGTTTTTCAGGGAGAAGAACTTCCTGCATCTTTTAAACCCGAGCTCGCGATAGGTCTCATCGATCTCTCTTTCATGCTCCAGAGCGTCATTATTCAGATCCAGCCCTTCCAGCATCAGTCCGCCGGAAATCTCATGATAACAACTCTCAAGAATCGCAAAATCATCACGACAGCTCTCCATCAAAAGCCAGCCGGGCGGCAATCTGTTGATCCTGTCTCTGGCATGATAATGAAAATAGGCAAATTCATCCAGAGAACTTTTCCTGGGGTCCTCAAGAGATCTGGATGCCCCGCCGAATGATTTGTTGGCAAAGCGATTGTTCGGCCTGAAATAGCAGGCGATATAGCGCATCGCCGTCGCATTGAGGTTATGGACCTCATTGATATGCTGGAGAATATGGTCCATCACCACCAGACCAGCCTTATGCCTGGTGGATCGCACCGCCGCATGGTGGTGGAGAAGCCAGGTACGGTTGTAATACCTGAACATTGAAACATGCCCGTAGATGATTCCCTTGTCCTTGTAAATGATATGACGGGCGATGTCCGGACAATCGTTATACAGCCGGGCATATAGATTCTTGAACTTGTCACGCTGCTCCTCGATGGAACCATACTTTTCGGGATAGATGAAACCGGTATCAAAAAAGAAATCCCAGAGATCGTCAAGATCAACATCGCCACCGACATAAGAGCTTTCATTTTTCGCCTGATAAAGAATCGATGACAACTGCAGCTGGTTTTCCACATCCATATCCAGATAAACCAGGCCGCACTTGCAAGTTTCACATTTCTGGTCGGCAATATTGAACAAAACCTGCGCCTTGCACATGATCTTGAAATTGCCGGAAAAAGTGATCGCCGCATCCGGGATGATCATTCCCGGCATCAGCAAAGTGTTGCTGGGCTCTTCTTCTACCGCGAGGCCGGAGCCGGAAATATCAAGGGTCTTCAGGGAAATTTTCTTTTCCAGAAAGGGATGCCTGAAAACAATGCTCGGCTGCGGGCTCAGTTTCTGCCGCACACTGCGGGACTGTTTTGACCTGAACCGCTGAATATTGCGCGAACCCGGGCCGAGAACAACGGACCTGCCGGAACCATGGCTTTCGACCCGAATGACTCTGCAGACTTCGGCGAAGAGAATTTCATCATGATTGCCGATCATGATATAGACCGGATTTTCGATGTTCAGACTGTGCAGCAGATCGAGACTCTCATTACTGACATCGACCGCAAAACCCGCCGCATTGAAATCCTTCAGGACCCCGTGCAGCTCAAGATTGCTCTGGGTGATCCGGGTGGCGATTTTCATGCACTGAAAGCGGCGAAAAGCGCGGACATTGACCTCGAAGCTCGCATCGGTCAGTTCAAGCTCAACGCCTGTTGCGGAAAGAGTCTTCATTGCCGCGCCGACCCGAACCTTTTTCAGGCCATCCGTATAGAAAAAATTCCCAAATTCATACAGCGCAAGATTGTCCGGCAATTCTTTGTCAGGCAAACACCAGAACAATGTGACTGTTCCACCTCGGCATGGCGCAGGTCTTGCCGACAAGGTGATCTGCGACCGATACCTGCGGCGCTTCAGGGTCACATAGACAACGCTCCCCTGAAAATTAATCCTGTTCAGGGCATTGACGACTTTTGCTTTCTGAACCGGGGTCGCGTTCCTGGCACCAACGTCAGAAACCAGCTTCTTTACAATTTTCAGCGTACTTGATTCCTGTGCATTCATACCTTACCTCCTTGAGGTTCCTGCAATACTAGTAGCTGAAGCGCTGTCGCATGTCAAGAACATGTGCCACATTGTAGGATAGACCTGGACACCCCTTTTTTGCATGGCAAAAAGTTGTAGCGTGAAATGCATGCTTCCGGAATGAGTTTCTTGATCCATATGGATTTTCATGGATATAACACCTGTTTCCAGACACAACACCCTGACATGCAAGTTGTGCGTTTTTGAGAACAAAAGCACCTTCCCCCGGTCAGAAACGGTTGATTAATACAATGTCCCCCACACAACAAATCCAAAACCCCCTACATACAAACCCCGATTTTTCCCCGAAAATTATAGATAATGAAGAAATCAGGAAACCAGGTGTCGACACGGATCTCCCTGCTTTCATGTGTTAGAAAAGCTTCACCGCAATCCGTTTTCAATAATAGGGAAGAAACGATGATGAACAATCGCGCAGAACTGCTGGTCAACATTGCAAGAAGAGCTCCGTGGCTGCTTGGCGGCAATGAAGCCTTTTTCCCGGAGATCGTGGATATCGATATCCGGGAACTCATCAAAGACAAGGATGAACACCTGACGATCATCTGCGATAACGGCCAGGTATACCGGCAGAAACTCTCGCTCAGTATCATCAATGACGAACTGAAAATTGACAAGCCGGCCAACTGGGAGGACTCTTCAGACTCATTCCATGTTTTTTTCCGCTGCCCTGAAAGAGGCCGTTATTTTTTCCCCATCACCAATGCGGTCTCTTACCCGTCGGTTTTTTCAGCTCCCGTTCCCGGAACTATCTATACGCTGCAGAGAAGACGCAGCCGACGGATAGAAACCACCGGCAATATGAGCGTCATTTTCAGAGACGAGACTAATGTTCTGAACAATGCCCATATTCAAAACATCAGCGTCGGCGGGATGATGATCTGTGAAAGCTGCACCTCAGACAGATATCAGATGCATTCCCTGATCAGGGATATTTTCATTTCGGTAAATACGGCTTATGACAGGGATACGGACACCGCATCGAGAAAAATCTGGCCCCTGATCAGCAAGGGTCGCATTGTCCGCTCGATATTCAACAAAGAAAAATCCCTCGCCCAATACGGCATCATGTTCATGCACGAGAGTTCATATGTGAAGGAAACTCTGAATCTCCTGATCAACGGCTTCACCCGGGAACAGTAACGTCTGTATCTTTAATCCCTTCCCCGCAGAGGAGGGCTTAAGGGGGAGATTTCACGCTGCAGTTTTTTTTATACCCCGGGAGAAAATAAATACCCTTGACTTACCCGAACCATCACTCACCGAGTAAAGAATTCCGGGAATACAGTTATTTTTATAAGGCAGCAGGGGCATGTTTGAGGTAGTATCCTCTTCTGACCATGTTTGTTTTATGAAGGGGGATTAAAACTTTAAATGGGCCTGTCCGGCCCGTAGTTTTTTTCCGGGGAACCCACGATCATGCCGTCCAGACCATCTGAATCCATACTTTCCATGCCCTTAATGCGTCAAAACATAAAAAACGCGACCGCAGGGCTGTTGCTGCGGATCCTTGCCCTTTTCCCGGACCATCTGCCGATTGTCTATAAAATATCCCTGTTGATCGCCGGACTCATTATTGTCTGCAGCGCCACCTTGAGTTCGGTCCTGGTCTATGACCAGGGGCGGATCATGGAAGACCAGATCAACGACCTCGGCAACACGGTGGTCACCCATCTCGCCCGCGCAGCAAGGGAACCGCTCCTTGCCGAGGACAAACTGGCGATGGGCGTACTGGTCTCAAGCCTGGTAGCGGGTGAAAGTGTGATCGGCACCGAGATATTTTCACCTGAGGGAGAAAGCATCGTGAAGGCGGGAATCAGCCCCTTCGCGTATGAATCCCTGCAACCGGGCTTTTCACCGGGAGATATGATCGCCGGCGCCGGGAAAAACCAGCGCTGGTCATGGCACCTGTCGTTTTCTGAAAAACACAAAGTCAATGTGGTTTCTTTTGTCAGCCCGATCATTTTCAACGACCTCACCGCCGGATACGCGATGGTGACTTTCAGTCAGCAGGCCCTTGACCTTTCCAAGGAAAAAGCGCTGATCTCAATTGCTGTCGCCACGGTTATCATCATGATTCTGGGCATCATTCTCGCCCATCACTTAAGCAAACATATCTCGAAACCGGTAGACCACTTCATGGAAGCGATCGAGGCCTTTGACAGCGGCAATTATCACTTCCGCTTCAATGACCGGCGGCGCAATGAGGTCGGGCAGCTTATGAATGCGTTCGATAGAATGGCCGATGGCATGGTACAGAAAATCCAGGTCGAAAAGGCGCTGGAACGCTACCTTTCACCCCAGATAGCCAGACAGGTCCTGTCAAATTTTGATTCGATAAAGCTTGGCGGCAAGCGAATTTCCGGTTCCGTCCTTTTTGCCGATATCGTCGGCTTTACAAAAATCAGCGAGCGGCTTGCTCCGGAAGAACTGGCAGAGATCCTCAACCGTTTCTTCTCTCTCATCACCCGGGCCTGTGAGGTCAATACGGGAGTGGTTGACAAATACATGGGAGATTGCGTCATGCTGGTCTTCGGCACCCCGGAAGAGGATGAGGAGCATGCCTTTCATGCTGCCCTCTGCGGGCTTTTGATCAGAAAACTGGTGGAGCATGAAAATGGCATCCGGGAAAAAGCGGGGCTTTTCCCGATCAAGTTCCGGATCGGCATCAATTCCGGCAGTATGCTGGCCGGAAATATGGGCTCAAAGGAAAAAATGGAATACACCGTGGTCGGCGACTCGGTAAATCTTGCCTCCCGCCTCTGCACCATAGCGACCGCGGACCAGATCGTGGTCAGCAACGAATTCTACAACCAGAAATATATCCGCCAGAGAGTTATCGCCAGAGCCCATATCCCCATGCAGCTTCGCGGTGTGGAAGAAATGGTCGCCACTTTTCTCGTAAAAGACCTCGCCGCCGACTATAAAGAGATTCTCGCCAGGCAGTTCCAGTCGGTAATCGACAGTGACTTTTCCTGATTCATATTTCATGACGGAATACCCGATAAAAAAAGCGCTGCTGCTCATGATCTGGCTTCTTCTTGCCACGGGCTGCGCTGTAAAAACCCATGCCCCGGATCTGACCACCACTCCTGATACCGTTTTGCTCCTTGATCAACTTGTCTCCGAGCAAGAATACACCAAGGCCCTGGAGACTCTTGAAGCCCTGGAGAACAAGATTGCCGGCGAGGATTATGACTCCCGCAAACGGCAGATATCCAGGCTGATCAACGAATTTGAAAAAAATACTATTGCTGCCGCCACAGCCATCGCGGACCGGGAAGACATGCCGACCGCAATATCCCTCATCGATACCGCCCTGATGAAAGTACCGGCAAGCAAGGAGCTTTCAGATTTCCACCTGCGCCTGATCCGGGAAAGAGAGCGCAGAATGGAAGAAGCGCAGACCCATCTTCTTTTTCTTGAAGCGGAATACCTTCTGGGCCGCCTGAAATGGTACAAGGAACAGAGCCGCCTGATAAAACCGTCCCTGATCACCCGCTGGCAGATGAGCAGCATGGAAGGTTCTCTTGATCATCTGCGGGACAGGTTTCTTGCCTGTGAAAAAAAACAGCAGGGAGCAGGAAATCCGGAGCTTGCGGCAAAATGTCAGTTGATGGCCACCAGGATTCATCCGGAAAGTTCCACTGAGAAAAACATCCCCCCCGAACCGGAGCCCGACCAGGTCAAACCGGAAGAACTCTTCAAGACGAAAAAATCGAGGCCCGCCCAACCAGTTGCAGCGCCTCCCGCCCCCACCGCGGATCCGGCAGCCAACCAATCTCCGGAGCAGAACACAACCTCGGTCGCGAGGGAAATCAAGGGTTCTGAAGCAACTGAAGAGAAACCAGAAAATCCTACCCGAATGATGATCGAACAATACATGCAGGAGGGCGCAAGCCTTTACCGAACCGGAAAAATCAGCGAAGCCCGCGACACCTGGCTGAAGGTTCTTGACCTGGACAGTGAGCACCAGGCCGCACAGGAACAGATCGCCCGGGCGGAAAAGGTCCTGAAGCGGCTTGACAGCCTGAAAAAAGCAAACGAAACCAGCGAGAAACAATAACCCCTGTCGATCAACGGCTCCCGGCTTTTACCTGTTGCATCTGATCTTGATCAGATCCCGTTCAAAATCATGACTGTCATCATGTTCCGGCACATGACAGCGAACACAGACCTTGCCGGAGACCTTTCCTGTTCCGGAACGACCCTCGCTTGCAACATGCTCTTTCCCCGGTCCATGACAAGCCTCACACCCTACCGTGCGCAGGGTATCAGTGAGAGTTAGGGCGCTGGCGACATTGTCAAAATCAATTCCGGTAAGGTGACAGGGAAGACAGTCAAAGTCATTCTGCCTGTTCTTCCTGACCAGGGTCTCATAGGCCCCGGCATGCCTCGTTTCTTTCCATGTCGAAACAGCCCCCCGGTGACAATTCAAGCAGGCCGGCCAGCCGAGATATCCGGGTGGCGCCACGACATCGGACTCCGCAACCGGGTCTGTTCGTTCCCGGCTGAGCGCCGCTACATTTTCCCGAATCTGCATGACCACCGCCTGCACGCCGGGGTCGTCGCTGACCGTGTCTGACATTTCATAGAAACTGTTGGTATACAGCGAAAGTTTCCGGCTCTCTATTCTGCTCTTCAGCTGGGAAACTTCACCGGCCAGCACCTCTTTTTTTCTTTCCAGATTGCCGATCCGGGTCCTGTTTTCTCCGTTTCCCGCCATTTTGTTCAATTGGGACATGGTCCGGTCAAGATCAGCCCCCTTCTCGATGAGGAGAAGGGTGTCTTCATCGGGCTCTCCCCATCTCCCCCCTCTGATCCAGCTGACGGTAAGCGCTCCCACATATTTCCCCTGCCGGCCGGTGGATGCGATCAGGGTGGAAGGGGCTATCGCTCTGGGCGAGTGGTTCTCCAGGTCCCCGCTCGCCCTGATGATCAAATTCACCTCGGGGTGGCGTCTGGAGATGGCTGCGCAGAGATCAGGGGCAAGATCGGTCAACAGGATGATGAACTGATGATTTTGTTTCAGATTGCTGACCAAAGGCGGAAAAACTTCTTCCCAGTTCCTGATCGCTGCACCTTCATCAAGCAACCGGGCCTCCGCAATCTCCGGCGAGGTCAGACCGGTTATCGCCACCCTGACCCCGCCTACCTCTTTGCTGATATGGGTCTGGAAATATGGCAGGCCGGATTCTTTTTCGACAAGATTACCGCTCAGCCAGGCAAAATTCGATTTCCGGGCAAGCTCCTGCAGGAGCGAAAGACCGCCGGCCAGATCCTGTCCGGCAACTCCCACCGCGTCGTAACCGATTCTGTTGTAGGCCTCCACAATCCCGTGATCCTTGGCCCTGATCTGTTCAAATTTATAGCGATGAGGCCTGATACTGTCGAAAAACAGTGCCCCTCCATCGACAATCACCCAGGGTTCATTCCCGTTATTTTTCAACTGGCCGAACTGGAATGCTTTTTTGGACAGACCGCCCAACTGCTGGACTTTTCACCCGCAGGGTTCTGTTTCCCCATGGACGTTGTTTGAATATAACACTCTGAAACTGTTCGGCATTCCGGCATAAGCCGCCGCACAACAGCCTGCCGCCGCAAGAACCGAAATGATAATCATGGATATCTGTTTGTTCATCACACCTGTTTTCCTCTCCCCAAAAAAACAAGAAGGCAAGCAACCTGCTGCCGGTTAAAGGACAATAGCATATTAAACACCCCGCCAGAACAAAAAACAAAAATCGGATGCCTGATACCTCCCGGGCGTGTTGTGTGACAGAAGTCACACTCGACAAATCTTTTTCATCACCCGCCTGAATAATCATTATAATATGGGAAAGGAAAACGGATACACCCCATAAACCGTTGCGGGTTTCCTTGAGATGAATTTCCTGCGCCTTAAACCATCAGGTTGACGGCTGTCTGCTCAAAGGAAATGTTATCCTGCATTGAACATAAAAATATCTGCAAGGAGGACATCATGAAAAGCTGCACCCTGAACGATTTTATGCAGGAACTGAACCCCTGGCTGGATAAAGACCATATCCGCGAAGCCTTTATCGACAATAAAGGCCATTTTGTCCTGATGTTCAACGACGGCATGAAAAACGTCTACGATATAAACGACTGTAATGAAACCCAGATTATGGAAGTGCTGAACGACCTGAAGAGGAAAGGTGTGAACGTGCATTAACGGTTTTCGAGAATCTAAAAATAAAACCTTCACCAAAAATGAAACCAACCAAAGGAGAAATGAAGATGAAGAAATTACTCTTCGTTGTTTTCGGATTGCTTTGTTTGACCTTCCCCATACAGGCGTTGGCTGCCGACACCACCTGGCTGGTGGACGAGGACCATACCGCATCACATTTTGCCGTGGAGCACATGGGGCTCACCATGGTCAGAGGCAGCATCAATGATGTGAAAGGCAAAATGGTCCTTTCCGACGACCAAAACCACCGGGTGCAGCTTGATCTCATCATCGACCCGTTCAGCCTCTTCACCGGGATCAACAAAAGAGACCACCACCTGTTAAGCCCGGACTTTCTCGATGCGGCCAAATACCCAGCCATTACTTTCGTGTCAACCGCCACCTCAGCTGCCGGCAAGGGAGAATTGAACCTGACCGGAAACCTTACAATTCACGGAATCACCAAAGAGGTAACGCTTCTCTTTACCGGCCCCACCGAGGAAGTGACTGATCCCTGGGGAAACAGGCGCAGGGGCGGCAAAATCACCGGCATCCTGAAAACGGCCGATTTTGGCCTGAACTGGAACAAACCGATGCCGAACGGTAAAAGTATGGTGATCGGTGAAAATATCGAGGTAACCCTGGACCTGGAAGTCGGCATCCCGGCTGAAAAGAAACAGTAGAGAGACCGGCTTCAGAAAAGACCGCCTCATCTTGCCGGCGGTCTTTTCTGATTCAATGTTTGAACCAGAGTGAGGCTGAAAAAATGGATTACAAAATCAGCAAAGTGCAGATGGAGGATGAATTTAAAACATGCCCGTCATGCGGGTACACAGATGGTTTTCACTCGATGTTCAAAAAGGAAAAAGGGATCTCCAGATGGCTCTTTATCTGTCCTTCCTGCCATACAGTTTTTGATATCGGCCTCACCGCGGACTCGGTCACTGCACGGAAACCCTGATAATCTCAACCACATCTTTTACCGTTCCTTCACTCTCCTCATCTCCGGCCTCGATTTCAAAATGCCGGATATCGTCGGGATTAAAAGTTACGTCGTGGGCCTTTTTCTCCTTGCGCCACCAGTCGGGCACCCGCATTCGGTGATGCGGCGCTTCAATCTCGACCGCCACCCTGCCGATATCGACCAGTTTTTCAACGGGCACCAGTGACTCGTCGTCATCCTCTTTACTGAAGCCCGGCACAAAAGAATAGAACCGGACGTAGAGCGGATGACCATTTTTCGCCCGGCAGGTGATCAGCAGGGTCCGCCCTTTGATTTCATGACTGTCCAGATATCGGGTGAGCCCCGCATAATCCTCTGCACCGTCACTGACCCGGTACGACCAGCTGCCGCCGCCTCCAGCCTTTTCAAGAAACCTGCTGTGCGAGCCATCGGAGGCAAACGCCTCCCAGCTGCCCTCGACTTGTTTCTTGGCCTGAAATATGCCATCCGGGCCGAAATTCCTGCCCAGCATCTCGGCCAGATTACGGGCCACCTCTTTCAGATCATCTTTTTCATGGTAGGGAATATCCTCGGTGGCAACGATGACCCCGGTCCGGACATCGATCAGCCTGCCGCTCAAGTCGGAGGTCTCGTCAGGCCGCAGGTCGCTGCCGCCCAGGATATAGTCCACCCCGAGCAAGGCCCCGACCGCCGCCGAATCTCCCGAGGTGAGGCCGGCCATCGCCATCTTCTTTTCCTCGAGAATCTTTTTCAGCAGAGTGCGCTCAACGACCTGGATCCTCCCCTGCCGGACCAGTTCTTCGGTCAACAGCTCGGCCAGCATCGCCCCCAGTTCAGGCACGGAATGGCCTTTCCCCTCCAACGCGAAATCAGCCACCGCAACTCTTGCCTTTGCCGGGTCGGCGAAGGCATCGGAGATCATGGCCCCGGAGCAAAGCACAAGTGACAGGCCAAAACATATTCCCCCGGCAATCCACAATCGGCTCAACATGATCCATCTCCGCATAAAATTTTCACCGTCACTGGGAACAACCGGCGCCTGAAAGCAGTAAAAAAAATTATAGCACAGGGCGCCCCCTTTGCAATTGTCTAAATTATGACAAACCGGTCTCTTTCATGGCCCTCCTTCAAGATGCTGTTTGCATTCCCAACCCGTATATGCTAAAAGCTTTGCTTCACATTTTTCATATTTTTTGATCACATAATCAGTACCTTGGTTGCACCGTGAGGCACTGTTTCTTAAAAGGAAAAATTATGACGACCCGGAAAATCATCTATACCGAAATCGACGAAGCCCCGGCCCTGGCCACCTATTCCCTGCTGCCGATCCTGAAGGCATATTGCAAAGGGTCCGGGATTGATATCGATCCCTGGGACATCTCGCTCGCCGGCCGGATCATCGCCAATTTTCCAGACAACTTACGTGAAGAGCAGAAAATCCCCGACTATCTTGCGGAACTCGGCAGGCTTGCCAAACTTCCGGGCACCAACATCATTAAACTTCCCAACATCAGCGCCTCGATCCCACAGTTACAGGAAGCTGTGAGAGAGCTGCAGGAGAAGGGCTATGATATTCCGGACTATCCGGAAGAGGCGAAAACCGAGGCCGAAAAAGCCCTGCAGAAAAGGTTTGCCAAAGTGCTGGGCAGTGCGGTCAACCCGGTTTTACGTGAGGGGAACTCCGACCGCAGGGCCTCGGCATCGGTGAAACGGTTCGGCCTCAAAAACCCCCATAAATTAATGAAGGAGTGGCCTGCCGATTCACAATCTCGGGTCGCCCACATGAGCGGCGGCGATTTTTACGGGACCGAGATCTCCGCTACGATCGGCAAGGAATGTGAGGTCCGGATCGAATTCGTCGCCGAAGACGGCAAAACAACGGTCCTCAAAGAGAAGACCGCGTTGCTCGCGGGCGAGGTGGTCGATGCCTCGGTCATGAATGTTCGTTCCCTGCGAACCTTCTACCAGGAGCAGATCAAGGCGGCAAAAACAACCGGCGTTCTCCTCTCTCTGCACCTGAAAGCAACGATGATGAAGGTCTCTGACCCGATCATGTTCGGTCACTGTGTGTCGGTTTTCTATACGGACGTTTTTACGAAACACGCAGAGACCATCAAAAAACTCGGCGTAAACCTCAACAACGGCCTCGGTGACCTCTACGCGAAACTCGAAAAACTTGATGCCGCAAAGCGCGCCGGGATTGAAGCAGAGATCATGGCCGTGTATCAGAAAAACTGCGAGCTGGCGATGGTCGACTCCGGCAAGGGGATCACCAATCTGCATGTGCCGAATAATGTGATCATCGATGCCTCAATGCCGGTGGTGATCCGCGACGGCGGCAGGATGTGGGGGGCAGACGACAAACTCCACGACTGCATCGCCATGATCCCCGACCGCTGTTACGCGACGATCTACCAGAAGGTGATTGAGGATTGTAAACAGCACGGCGCCTTCAATCCTGCCACCATGGGCAGTGTCGCCAATGTCGGCCTGATGGCGCAGAAGGCGGAGGAATATGGTTCGCATGACAAGACCTTCCAGGCCCCGGGCAACGGGACGATCCGGATCGTCGACACTTCGGGAGAGACCCTGCTGGCGCAAAAGGTTGAAGAAGGAGACATCTTCAGGGGCTGCCAGACCAAGGATGCGCCGATCCGCGACTGGGTGAAACTCGCGGTCACCAGGGCCCGGGCCGCCAACACCCCGGCCATCTTCTGGCTCGATGAAAACCGGGGCCACGATGCCGAGATTATCGCCAAGGTCAAAAAATACCTGCCGGATCACGACACCACCGGCCTTGATATCCGGATTATGACTCCGGACGAGGCCATGGCGTTCACCCTGGGCCGGGTCAGAAAGGGCGAAGACACCATCTCGGTCACCGGCAATGTGCTGCGGGATTATCTCACCGATCTCTTTCCGATTCTGGAGCTCGGCACCAGTGCCAAGATGCTCTCGATCGTGCCCTTGATGAACGGCGGCGGGCTTTTTGAAACCGGGGCCGGCGGCTCCGCGCCCAAACATGTCCAGCAGTTTCTAAAGGAAGGGCATCTGCGCTGGGATTCCCTGGGTGAGTTCTGCGCCCTGGTCCCGTCGTTTGAGCATATCTACTCCACCTTCAAGAATGATAAGGCCAAACTCTTTGCAGACACCCTTGATCGGGCCATCGGCAAGCATCTGGAAAATGAGAGATCGCCTTCCCGAAAGGTCGGCGAGCTGGATACCCGGGGCAGCCATTTCTACCTCGCCCTCTACTGGGCTCAGGCCCTGGCTGAACAGGATGACGACCAGGAGATCCAGGCCCGTTTTGTGCCGGTGGCAAAGGCGCTGGCCGACAATGAAGAACAGATCATCGCCGAGCTGAATGGCGCCCAGGGAAAGCCGGTGGACCTCGACGGCTATTACCGCCCGGACCAGGAAAAAACCATCCAGGCGATGCGCCCCAGCCCGACCTTTAACACCATAATCGATGGGATGTAGTTTTTTTTCAATCGTGCAAAATGTGAAGCCGCAGCGAATTTCCCGCTGCGGCTTTTTTTTATAATGCCACTCTTATCCTTCGCCGGGCTCAGGATGAACGGTATAGCGGGATATAACGGTAATTTCGCTCACCCTGAGCCCGTCGAAGGGTCTTCCTGGGCCTGGGCAGTTCCGCGGAACGTTGGGCAGTTCCGCGTTGTTTAATTGTTGAATCAAGAAGCCCTTATTCAACAATTAATGTCCCGCGCCTCAACAATAAGGGACGATTTTTTTGATCATTAAAGCAATCTCACCGTAGGGTGCGCTCAGCGCACCACATTGTGCTGAGGAAAAACATGAAATCATAAACCCTGGAATACGCCCAAAAGCGCTCCTTAAATATCGAGTGCAAACCGTATTGCCCGCCCGACCTCCAACATTTTCGTCCGGGGCAGGGATGTGATCAATGCGCCAACTTTTCCTTTGGAAACTGTTTGCAAATGATCACAATTGACAGCACAATCCTTTGGCATACCGTCAATCGTCGAGAGAAACACTTCTGATGGGATATCGCGTACGGTAGTTGTGATGGGTGCGATAGTCACCTCTCCCAGATATGCTAACACGGAATCACGCGTCAGAATAAGGACTGGACGTTGTTTATCCGGGGCCAGGAATTTATACCAACGTATTTCGCCGTGTTTCATTCATCCCCCCAGGCCTGCTCTGTTTCCCAAATTGAAAACTCTTCCGAGGCTGGCGGATTTTGTTCGTACCCACGACGATGCTTAGACTCAAGCAGCTCGATCTTATATCGGTCCAGTGCATCCTGCAGAGCCTTTCTTGTAAAAGCGGAACGACTTGTGTGGAGTTCCTTTGCAATGCGATCGACCGCTTTGACGAGATTATCATCAAGGGTCATTTGAATTGTTCTCATATCTCACCTCCATAATGTGGCTTTTTATAGCTATATTAATCCACATCAGGGGAGAAGTCAAAACAACCGATGCTACGGCTGAATTGTGGTCGGTTCGAATGGATCAGGTCGGCTGATTATTAACAACCCTGTGATCCTCTTCCATCTCGGAGGCCTCGATCTCTATCCCATCTTTTTCTGAGGAGACGAGCAACAGAAAAATTGAAAAGGACGTCCCGCCCCTTCTCTGCAGGAATCGCCCCTGCAACCGATGATGAATGCTGCGCCTGGCCGGTTGGAAGTTGCACTTCGAACTTGAATCCGCGTTAGATAAACTGACCCCTGAATCCAGGGCTCCGGATGAGCGGTATAGCGCGATATAACGGTAACTCCGCTCACCCTGAGCCCGTCGAAGGGTCATGGCCCGAAATTGAAGCTCCCCGCGGCAGATAGCAAACGGAGTGCGACTTCGAACCACGGGGAATCTCCGTATGGAAGGTTACTTGCATCAGATTCGCTCACTAACCCCGCAGCAGATAGTGAACAGCGTGAGACTCGGAGTCTCCTTTGCAGTCGCTTACCTCGAGCTGCGGGGAATGCGTTTCGCTGTGCATGTTCACCCGTTTTCCGGCGAACAAGACCCGCTCAACATTCCGCTCAGGGCGTCGTTGCGAGCCCAATCCCGCGCCGTTCGAGAAGACTTCCTTCCACGAGATAGAGGGCGACCAGCGCCTGCCGGTAGTTGACCACCGCTTCGACCTCGCCGATGGAACTTTCCAGGAGGTCCCGCTGCGCCTGGGCGACCAGCAGGGCGGTGGTCGCGCCGACATCGAAGCGCTCCTCTTCGGCCTTCGCCGTTTCCTCCTGCAGGATTCTGGTCGCCCTGGTCGCAGCGATCAGCTGCCGGGTCCGTTCAGCCTCGTTCACCGCGAGCCGCACGTCGAGCTCAACCAGCCCCTGAAGATTTTCCACCGCTTCCATAGACTGCTGCCAGGTGGCCCGGGCCGCCAGATCCCGCCCTTCGGCCTGCCGGTTGCCGAGAAAATGGCTCAGGCGGATCCCGCCGGACAGGTCATGACTGTTTTCATCGAGATTGCGGAAGGAATCGGAAAAGGATTCGCCATAACCCGTCTTGCCGAGAGAAATAAAGAGGTCCAGTTTCGGCAGCAGGCCGTTGCGGGTGGTGACGATTTCCAGGCGGTGCAGCTTCTGGCGCAGACGCGCTTCGTTCAAATCAGGACGGGCTTTCCTTGCCAGCTCCAGCCGGTCCTCCAAATCGCTGATCGGTACAGGGTCGATCAGCGGCTTGCTGGTGGCGGTGATTTGAAAATCGAGCCCACCGGCGGCCCCCCCGCCGGGATTGATCAGGCGCAGAAGCCGCAGTCTTTTTTCTTCAAGGGTGCTGCGGGCATCGATCAGGGCTTGCTGGCGTCTGGCGACCTCGGCATGGGCTGCCGCCACTTCAATCTTCGGCAGAATGCCGACCTCGATCCGCTGACGCACCTCATCCAGCTGCCGCCGGGCAATGGCCAGGGAGTGTTCAAAGATCTCAATCTTCTGCCGGGCCAGCACATAGTCCCAGTAGGCGGTTTCACTTTCGGCGAGAAGCGCCTCGGTGACTCCGTGCAGTTCATGGATGGTTGCCTCGGTATTGAGTTCGGCCTGCCGGACCCTGGCCAGATTCACCGCCGGACCGAAGCCGCGCAGCAGAGACTGGGTGACGCTGAGCCCGAGCCGGGCTTTCTGGTCCAGGGCAGAAGCCCCCGCTTCGCTGCGGTCATGGGCCAATGACGCCTCCACCATGGCCCCGGAAGAGAGTTTCTGTCGCACCCCGACCACCGCCTCGCTGCCGTCCTCTTCAACGGTGTCACTCGTTTTCTCCGAGGTAAACTGAAGTTCACCAAACAACTCCGGATCAAAAACCCCCCGTTCAATCTGCGCAAAAGTCCCGGCAAGAACCGGGTTGATCCGGCTCACCCGGAGGTCCCGGTTATTCTGCAGGGCCAGGATGACGGCCTGCTCGACCGAAAGTTCAAGGGGTTTCCCTTCGGAAAATTCAAAGCCTGGATCATCTCCGGTCCGCGGCTGCAGTTCTTCCGGAATGGCAACCGGCACCACTTGTCCCAGGGTGTTGTAACGGATGCTTTCCGGATCCGGAGCAGCCCCTGCCCGATTCTCCGGCAGGCTGCAACCAAAGAGCAGGAGACCCGGGATGAACGGGAGGATGGCCAACAATCTGTGCAGCATTCCGCTCTTCATCGGCCACCCGCTTCCGTATCCGGATGAAAGAGGGAATACACCGCCGGGATCAGCACCAGGGTAATCAGGGTCGAACCGGTGAGGCCGCCGATCACCGCCCGGGCCAGCGGGGCCTGGGCATCAGCCCCCTCGCCGATCCCCAGGGCCAGCGGCAGCAGGGCGAGAATGGTGGTCAGGGTCGTCATCAGGATCGGTCGCAGCCGCCGCCGGCCTGCTTCCGCAACCGCCTCCCTGACCTGCATCCCGCCGGAAACCAGCTGCCCGGCCTGGTCCACCAGCAGAATCGCGTTGTTGACCACGATCCCGCCCAGCATGATGCACCCGATATAGGATTGCAGATTCAGGGTCGTCCCGGTCAGAAAGAGAATGAGCAAAACCCCGATCAGGGCCAGGGGCACGGAAATCATGACCACCACCGGGTCGATCAGCGATTCGTACTGACAGGCGAGTACCATGTAGACTAAAATCAGGGCCAGGATCAGGGAAACGACGAGCTCCCGGAAGGCTTTCTGCTGTTCCTCGAAGGTCCCGGAGACCCGCAGGTCATAGCCCGCTGGCCGGGAAATCCGGTCCAGCACGACCTGGGCATCTTTTGCCACCGAGCCCAGGTCCCTTCCGGAAACGTTTGCCTGGACGGTCACCAGCCGCTGCTGGTCCTTCCGGTCAATCAGGATCGGCCCACGGCCCGCCTCGGTGCTCACCAGGTTGCGGAGCACAACCTGCCCCCCCCGGGAAGTCGTCAGGGTGAGATTGAGAATCTCGTCCAGCGAGCGCTGCTCGGCATCCTTGAGCTGGACGAAAATACGATACGAGTTGCCCTCCGACCTGAACTCCCCGGCTTTTGATCCGGCCACCGCGGTTTCAATGATCCTTGCCACGTCCCGGATACTGAGCCCCATATCCGCCACCTTGGCGCGGTCGATACTAATCTCCTGTTGCGGAATTCCGGCCAGGAGATTCCCGGTTTCGACATCGGTGACGCCGGGCACCCCGGCCAGCGCTTTCCCGACCCGGTCGGCCAGGGTCTCCAGCCTTTGCAGATCAAAGCCCCGGATCTCAACGGTGAGCCCGTCGTCACCGCCCAGAAGCCGTTCCAGCAGAAACTGGCCCTGGGGGGCACGGGTCCTTATTTTCATGCCGGAGATCTTGCCGGTCAGGCGTTTACGCAGATCTTCGGCAATTTCCACATTGGACCGTTTCCGCGCCGCGGCCGGAACCAGCGAGAGGGTGATATCACCACGGGAAATCGCGTTCGCCCTCCATCCCGTGGAACCTACGGTCGCCACCGAAGAGACCGCCTCCGGAACACCCCTGGTGACAATCTCCTCCATGAGCCGGCTCTGCCGGTCAACCAGTTCCAGACGGGTGCCGATCTCCATTTCACCGCTGACCCGCACCTCCCCTTCGTCGCTCGGCGGCAGAAACTCGGTGCCGATAAAGGGCAGCAGGAGCAGGCTGAGCCCCAGGATTCCTGTGGCCGCAAACACTGTCCGCCACCGGTTTTCGAGCACCAGGAGCAGAAGATCGCGGTATCTGTTGTTGAGCGCCAGGAACGCATCCTCCGACGCGGCAATCAGTTTACCGATCCGAGCGCTGTAAATTTTTTTCTCCTGAGAAGGTTGTTTCATGAGCTTTGAGGCAAGCATCGGCACCAGGCTGAGCGCCACCAGCAGGGAGCAGAGCAGCGAAAAGATAATCACATAGGCCAGCTCCTGAAACAGGATCCCGGTGACCCCCCGGACAAAGATCAGCGGCAGAAAGATCACCAGGGTGGTGATGGTGCTCGCGATAATCGCCGGGCCGACTTCAACCGCCCCCCGGACCGAGGCGTCATCGGTTGACTCATTTGCCTCGTCGCGGCGGCGGAAGATATTTTCCAGAACCACGATGGAGTTGTCGACCATCATCCCGACCCCCAACGCCAGCCCGCCCAAGGTCATGAGGTTTAAGGTAAAGCCGCCGAAATAAATCAGGGCGAAGGTGGCAATCACCGAGATCGGGATCGCCAGGGAAATGACCATGGTGCTGCGAATATTGCGCAGGAAAAAGAGCAGCACCAAAAGGGCCAGACCGCCTCCGTAGAATACTGATTTGATCACGTTGGCGATGGAGCGCTCGATAAAATTTCCCTGGTTGACCACCGGCACGATTCTGATCTGCGGAAAGGCCTCGTTGGCCGCCTCGATCTCGGCCAGGATCTGCTTGGAGACCTCGACTGTATTCGCGTCTGCCTGCTTGCGGATCGCGACCCGGATCCCCTGTTTGCCGTTCACCCGGATGATCCGCGACAGTTTCTCGTAGGTGTCCTTCACTTCCGCGATCTGGCCGAGGGAGACCGTGGCCCCGTTTTTTTCCATGATGACCGTGCTGCGGATCTGGTCGAGATTGACGAATTGTGACGGCGCGCGAAGGGTCACCTCGAACCGGCCCTGCTCGATCTTGCCGGCCGGCAGGTCGAGGTTCGCGTCACGGATCGCCTGCATTACCTTGTCCAGCGGGATGCCCAGGGCATTGACCCGGTCCGGGTCAAGTTCGATGCGGACCTCCCGGGTAAAACCGCCCCAGACATCGACCTGGGCCACCCCGGGGACCCGGGCGAAACGGTAGCGGATCTGATCCTCGATCAGCTCGGTCATTTCCACCGGGTCAAGATCGCTGGAAATTCCGAGGATGACCACCGGATAGCTGCCGATATCGTATTTTCTGACCCGGGGCCGGACGATGTCGTCGGGCAGTTCGTTGATCTCATCCTCGATTTTCGAAAGAACATCCAGGGCCGCGGTGTCGATATCCGTCCCCCAGACAAAGCCCACCCGGATGCTGCTGTTCCCCTCCGACGACTGCGAGGTCATCTGCTCGACGTTCGGCACCGTGGCCACGATCTCCTCAAGGATCTGGGTGATCAGCCGTTCCATGACCTCCGGGCTCGCCCCCTCATAACTGGTGCGGATGGTCAGGGTCGGCAGTTCGATGGTGGGCAAGAGGTCGATCCGCAGACGGCTTAACGAGACCAGGCCGATGATGATGACAATCATGGTCACCATGGTGGTGAAGATCGGCCGCCGAACGCTGAAAAGCGGGAGGTTCATCTCTTTTCCACCTTTTTCCCGGTTGCAGCGCCGCTCTTTTCCTCATCACCGATAATGATGGCAGAGCCGTCATCCACCAGCTGGTGACCGAGGGTGACCACCCGTCCGGAAAGCCCCTCGCCTTCAATCTGCACCCGGCCCCCTTCACGAATACCGACCTGCACCGGTTTCCAGGAAACGGTCAGCTTCTCATCGTTGACCAGAAAGATACCGGCCTCTTTGTCCCGGACAACCAGCGCCTGTTCCGGGATAATGACCGCATCAGAGACATTCTGAAGCTCAACAACGGCCCGGATGAACATCCCCGGTTTCAGCCGGAACTGCGGGTTATCGATGGTCAACTCAATCCTTGCCTGCCGGGTTGACTCCTGGAAAACCGGAGAAATCCGGTCGATTCTCCCCTCAAAAAATTCTCCGGGATAGGAATCGGTTGTCAAGCTCGCGATCTGACCCGGCTGCATCCGGGCGTAATCCTGCTCGGTCACAAAGATGATCCCGGTGATCGGGTCCAGGGCAACAATCAGGATCAGGGGGGCATTCGCCGAAACCGTCTGTCCTTCATCCACATAGCGTTCGGCGACCACCCGCCGGTCATCATCACCGGACCAGTTTGCGCTGACCTTGGTATAGCCGAGCCGGATGTTCGCTGTTTCCAGTAACGCCTCAGCCCGTTTCACCTGGGCCCTGGCCACCGCGAGCCCGGCCTGTTTGGCCGACTGGTTCGACATCACCTCATCAAGCTGGGATTCAGAGGCGATGCCCCGCGCCTGCAGGGTTTTGACCCGCTCAAATTCCCGGTCGGCAACCGTGAGAGCGCTTTCCGCCTCACCCAGATTGGCCCGGGAAACCGCGAGATCCGCCTTGGCCTGGGCAATGGCCTGGACGTACTCGTCGTTGTCAAGTTCTGCCACAATCCGGCCGTTTTTCACGGTGTCGGCAAGATTCACGGTCAGCCGCTCCACCCGCCCGGCAACCTTCGGCGCCACCACAAACTCGGCCCTGGCCTCCAGGGTGCCGTTAAAGGTTCTCCGCAAAGAGATCGAACCCCGCTCGATCGCGGCAACTTCAACCGGGGCGGACTTCTCTTTCTTGCCACCCTTGGTCCGCCCGTTCTGTTTCTGCATATTGGTAAAAAGAAACCAGGAACAGATGGCCACGATGAGAATGACCACCCAGAAGCTCTTTTTTTTCATGATATTCATTACCACGACAGTCGGCCCTCTTCTGTGAAATTGTCGCCCGGCGCAAACCCGATCCTAAGCTTGAGCTTTTCAGGTCGCCGGACAGAACCGGAGATCATTCCGCCTATTAGGTGGAATATAGTCTCTCTCAACGGGCGAGTACAGAAAAGATTCCGCCGGTCCGCCCTACTTAACACACCCCGGCCAGGTTCCTGAAGGCAGTCCGCTCCTGCAGATTGCCGACCACCGCCACCATATCTCCCTCGCGAAACGAATACTCCGCCTTGGGATTGTGGTGGAACACCTCACCCTGAATAACACCGACAATGGAGGCGCCGGTTGTACTGCGAACGGCGGCGTCCTTGATGCTCCTGCCGAGCAGAGGACTCTGGGACACGATGGTCACCCAGGAAATTTCCAGCATGTCCTTGATGTTGTCAAGCTTGGCCAGAAGCTGATGGGCCTGGCTTGCCTGATAGATCGGGGCATAGAGTTCCTGGCGCACCGCATCGGTATACTGCTGGATCGCCGCCACCGGGATTTCCAGATGGATCAGGGCCTGCCGGGCAATTTCGAGCCCCGCCTCCATCTCCGGCAGCACCGCCATATACACCCCGTTTTCATACAACTCCCTGGCCTGCCTGACCCCATCGGCCCGAACAATGGTGTGCAGTTCAGGCTTCAGACGATGAGTCTGTTTAACGATGGCCTGAGCGGTCATGACCAGCGGCGTGGTTATCAGCAAAAGCCTGGCTGACTGCACTTTTGCAACTTCGATTACCGTCTGCTGGCTCATGTCACCATAGATCACCGGAAATTTCGCCTTCTTGCACTCCAGCATCCGCTCGTGATTCAGTTCAACGATGACAAAGGGGAGGGAAAGTTTAGTCAGGACCTGGGCGATGTGCTGCCCGACCCGCCCGCCTCCTGCAATCACCACATGATCTGCAAGCCCGATATGCGGAATGTTTTCCGTTTGCATCGGCTCATACTTGAACAGTTTTTTCCTTAATTTATAGAGAGGGGTCGCCAATGCTGCGGCAGAAGGAGTTAAAACCATGCTGATCAGCGAGATGGCGAGAACCAGCGAGTAGAGATTCTGGTCGATCGCTTTTGCTTCCATGCCCACCCGGGCGAGAACAAAAGAGAACTCCCCGACCTGAAAAAGACCGAGACCGACTGCGATCGGGACAATGTTGATATACCTGAACAGGGCGCTTAACACGTAAAAAATAAAACCCTTGAAGAGCGCCACAATCAAGACCAGAGAAAGGACCATTCTCCAGTTGGCAAAGAAAAAGGCCGGGTCGAGGAGCATTCCCACCGAGGTAAAAAAGAGCAGGCCGAAGATATCCCGCAGCGGCACAATATCGCTTAAGGCCTGGTGGCCATAATCGGACTCGCTGAGCACCATGCCGGCAACAAAGGCGCCGAAAGCGAACGAAAGCCCGAAAAGATAGGTGGCATAACCGATCCCGAGACCGATCGCGGTGATCGATAAAACAAAAAGCTCCCGGGAATTCCACTTGGCCACGTACGACAGCAGCCGCGGCAGCAGCCGGCGCCCGAGATAGAGCATCAGGGTGAGAAATACCACCGACTTGATCACCGCGATGGCCAGCAGCGGCAGTCCGGCCTTCGGGTTTGAAAGCTGGGGCAGAATAATCATCATCGGGATGACCGCCAGGTCCTGCACAATCAGCATCCCGACCATCACCCGGCTGGAAAGGGTCCCGATCAGTCCTCTGGCCATCAGGGTTTTCAGGGTCACCATGGTGCTGGACAGGGAAATCAGGGCACCGAACCAGAGAGCGCTCGTCCAGGACCAGCCAAGATAAATTCCCAGAGCAAACCCCACCCCGATGGTGAGGACTATCTGAATCGGCGTGCCGATCAGGGCGATATAGCGGACCGGTTTTAATTTACTGAACGAAAATTCCAGGCCGAGGGCGAAGAGCAGAAGGGCCACCCCGATTTCAGCCAGCAGTTCAATTTCATGAATATCAGCAATCAATCCGGTGGCGTAAGGCCCGACAATGATCCCGGCAAAAATATACCCCAATATCAATGGCTGCTTGAGCTGTTGGGCAACAAGCGCGCCAAGCAAAGCAGCCACCATGAGCGTGACAATATCCGCAGCGACTCCCATATCAAACCCCTCAATTAATTTCTCTGCCCTGTCGAATCAGGCATTCCTATTAAAGCAAAATCCATTTCATTTTGTTACAAATCATTTTGGCTGAAAATACCAGAGAGAATCCGGAATGAAAGAGAACCCGGTTTCCTGATTTGACATTACCCTGTACCTGTTGTACAAATTGTACATAAAGTACAAGAGGGAGGTGACATATGGCTACCACAATTTCTACAGCAGATGCCAGAAAACATTTCGCAGAGATCGTTAATAGGGTTACTTATGGCAAAGAACCTATTGTTTTGACGCGTAGGGGGCAGGAGGTTGCGGCTTTGGTTTCTATTGACGAGTTTGAATTGCTCCAACAGATTGAAGATCATATTGATATTGAAGATGCAAAGAAAGCCCTCGCAGAGCCTGGTGAAAATATTTCTGCCGAAGAAGTATGGAAACAGTTGGGACTTTAGTCTATGCAGTACTCTGTAGAATTTCGCCCTGCCGTCCTTAAAAGCTTGAACCGTTTTCCCAAACGGGACCTGGCACAAATCAGGAAGAAGATCGAAGAACTTGGCAACAACCTGCCTTCCCCAAATACCACAAAGATGAAAGGGGATAACACTTTTCATAAAGTTCGATCTGGTGATTACCGAATAATTTATGAAATTCATGAAGCCAAGTTGGTCATTTTGGTTGTAAAAATTGGGCATAGAAAAGACGTCTACAAAAAACTTCCCTAATCTTCTCTTCCGGGTTGCCGTCCCGCATGATTTTGTTGTTAGCGTTTTTTGATTTTTATAAATCTAATAGTTTTGCACCATGTATGACTCTAAGTATGTACATGGAATCATTTGTAATTTTGTATATTGCTCGATATTGTTTATGGTTAATATGTCTGTAATCGGTGCCGAAAAAACTATTTTCAGGGATATATGCAAAACGTTCGGGAAATGTGTCTAAACTGTATATTTTCTCCTCCAACTCTAGGATAAACTTCTTTGCATTATTTAGGTTGTCGGCAGCAATGTAAAAGAAGATGTGTTCGAGATCGCTTTGGGCATTTTTAGTTACACAACTTTCCGGGTTTGGATATTCTCCCGATAATTAAGGAGTCTCGGCGACTTGATAGTGCATGTATTCCACATGAAGCCAGAATCCAGAAGTCAGAAGCCAGGAGAAAAGCTTTAAAATCAGTCATTCTGACTACTGG
>JAHJIQ010000073.1 GCA_018823285.1 Pseudomonadota bacterium | reverse complement strand
TCGGATGTGAACCCTTTTCCCCAGGTGAACTCGCCATAGATTTCAAAGACTAAATCATCCGGGAAAATCAGGAACAACTGGCGCGGCGGATTTTTCGTTTCCCGATCTCTTACCACCACCCCTTTGATCGTCTTGCCGACAAGAAGCCTTACGTAATCGTTCATTCTCATTTCCAATCTCCTTTTTCATTTTTTGTCATTTCAGTCTGGTGCTCAGGGCGAGTAGAATTGCACCCCTTTCCCGTCTGCAAAGGCAGCAGACTGGTTGTTGATCTCCGCTTTTTCAAAGCAGGCTTTACAGTGGCCTTTCCCGTAATAACAAAGGCCTGTAATTCCAAGGCTCCCTCTCCCATAGACCTCATAAGTTGCGCCGTTATCCAGCTCCATCAGGAACTGGGAGGGGAACGACGACTCGTCCTCCGGTTCCGTGTAAAGAACTTTCACAACCTTTCTCCCGATCAACTGAGGCAGATACTCTTTCAACTTCGATACACTTCTTCTCATCTGTCTTCCTCCATTTCTCATTTGTTTTTCATTTACAGACAGCAGTAAAAACATTGCGGCTTTTATCCCAGTATATCGCCAGGGGTAGGACATCCAGCGGCCCAGGTGCAAACTTTATTTTCAAAACAGGAGATGATTGAGAGGTACCGCAAAAACTTCAGGGACAAACGCCACCACCACCTCAAATTTCTGGATTTTTCCTTGCGGGGCATCTTTCCAGGTGGTCAGGCCCATGTTTTGTTTATCGGAGTCGGCACGGTTGACGATGACTTCCGCCGCAGTCCGGCCGTGGATGGCCCAGTGCAGTTTATTCTGCACTGTGGCGAAAAAGCGCCTGGTGGCCTGGGCGCTGATATCGTAGTCGATGGAGGTCGCGTAGATGTCGGTGATCTTCTGGTAAAACTTGCGCTCGGAGAGGCGAATTTCCCGGATGCGCTGCAACTGCTCTTCAAAGTACTGATCGATGAGGATGGAGCCGCCGCTCTTTATCCGCTCGTCATCCATGACGTAGGCTTTGATGGTGTACTCCTGGATGATTCCGGTGGCCCACTTGCGGAACTGCACTGCGCGTTCGGAATTAACCTTGTAGCCGACGGCGATGATGGCGGCGAGGTTGTAGTGTCCGGTGTTGTAGATCTTGCCGTCGGCGGCAGTTATTCGAAATTTTCGAATAACTGTCGCTTCCTCCAGTTCACTGTCGGAAAACACCTTTTTCAGATGGTAGTTGACGGTATGTGTTTCAACATTATAGAGCACCCCCATCATCTTCTGGGTGAGCCAGATGCTCTCATCGGCGTATACCGCCTCGATACCACCTGTGCCGGCGGCGGCGACAAAAGTGAGATATTCGGCGGCTGAGGAGCGGACAATGGAGACTTCGTTTCCCGGTGACTTATTTTTACTCATTTCGAATACCTTCGTACCTTCATGTCTTTGTTTGAGATGTCTTCCATCATGCCTTGCCCCCACAGGTAATCCATCAGCTCTTCCGGCCCGTGGTGATTGACCTCCACCAGGTGCGGTTCTTGACGACCGGATGGTTGGACCGGGTCAAACCTAACATTTTGACATTCTCCTTCCCTTCTCCTGAACGACCTCAATCTAACCGACAAAGCGGGTTAGTTGAAACTGTTTCGTGGATCGGGATTCGATCTGATCGGGAAACCTGCATGGGAAAAGTGTTTCCCTGGTTCGCACCGGGATGAACATGCAAAGCGAAATATAGGGGGGGCAGGGTCGAAACAGGGTCAACAAAAGAAAAAAGGGTTTCAGACCATAAGCCTGAAACCCTTGAATTTACTGGTAGCGGGGACCGGATTTGAACCGATGACCTTCGGGTTATGAGCCCGACGAGCTACCGAACTGCTCCACCCCGCGACACATTGAGTGGGTCAATATACTCTCTTGCAGAATTATGTCAAGGAGGGAAACAGGAAATGCGACAGGAATATATCGGTTCGAGGGGCATACCGCTTGCTGATTTCAGGCCTGGTCCGCCGCGGATATTTCCAGGAGTTTGCGGTAAAAATATTCCGGGAACCTGGTGAGCTTGCCCTGCAGATCAACACAGGCGTGGATGGTATACCCTTTCACCAGGAACTGGCCGTCATCAGCCCTCGTGATCCGGTGATTGAACCGGCAGGACATCTTCTTCACATCCTGGACCGAGGTCTCAACGATCAGCAGATCGTCGTAGCGGGCCGAGGCCTTGTACCGGGTGTGGCACTCGACCACCGGCAGGATATAGCCCTTCTCCTCCAGCTCGCGATAGGAGGTACAGTTGGCGCGCAGGATCTCGGTTCTGCCCGATTCAAAAAAACGCAGGTAGTTGCCGTAGTAGACCACCCCGCCGGAATCGGTATCGCCGTAGAGAACACGGCATTCACTGCGGTGAACAACCGGTTGCCCGCCCATGGTTCAGCCCTGCCCCATCAGTCGTTTGAAAAATTCCTCGCCGTTGTCGTAGCTGCGGCCGGTGCTCTCGGCGTCCGCTTCAGTGTAGGCGAGACCAGAAGACGATGTCCGGTCGGAAGAGAAGATCACCAGCGGGACCGGATGACGGTCGTGGGTCCGGGTGCTGATGGGGGTATAATGATCCATCGCCACGGCCAGCCGGTAATCGCAACCCGACTGCTGCAGAGAGTCGTAGACGGGTTTGACGATCTTCGCATCAAAATCCTCGATGGCGGTGATCTTGTCTTTGAGATTCCCCTGGTGCGAGGCTTCGTCCGGTCCTTCCACATGGACCACCACGAAATCCTTCTTCTCAAGGACTTTAATCGCCGCAGCCGCCTTGCCCTGGTAGTTGGTGTCGATATAGCCCGTGGCGCCCGGGACATTGATGATCTCAAGACCCGCACAGACCCCGATCCCCTTCAGGAGGTCCACGGCCGAAATCAGGCCGCCTTCGAGCCCGTACAGTTCGTGCAGGGTCGGCATCGAAGGCGTTTTTCCCTCGCCCCAGAGCCAGATTCCGTTGGCCGGCACTTTTCCGGCGGCGGCACGGCCCCGGTTGACGGAATGTGCGGCGAGAATCTCCCTCGCCTTCACGACCAGCCCGGCCAGCGGGCTCTTCTGATAATGGCCCCAGAAGGTGGTGACCGGTTTCCCGGAGTGATCGTGCGGGGGGGTGGTACACAGACTGATCTCACCCTTGACCACCAGCAGATGGCGATAGCTGATGCCGGGATAAAAGGTGAAACGGTCCGAATCGAGTTGTTCCTTGAGGCCTTTGATGAGCTCCCGCGCGTCGGCGGTGGTGATATGGCCGCCGCTGTAATCGGCCATGATGATCTCGCCGTCCGCGCGTTCGAAAAGATTCACCAGATTGCAGCGGAAGGCGGTTTCATCGGCCGCAAGCGTGATCCCCATACTCGCCGCCTCCAGGGGGGCCCGGCCGGAATAGTACTTTTCCGGGCGATAGCCGAGCAGGGAGAGATTGGCGACATCGCTGCCGGGCTCCAGGGTGTCGGGCACCGTTTTCAGCATCGCCAGCTCGCCGTGGGTGGCGAGATAGTCCATGGTCGGGGTCTCGGCATACTGCAGCGGGGTCCTGTTGCCAAGCTCCGCCAGCGGCAGGTCACCCATCCCGTCGCCGATGAGAATGACTGTTTTCACCTTCGCCATCTTTACTCATCCAGCAGGATTCTGATCTTCACGGTCGGGGCCGGACAGATCGCAAGACCGTCGATTTCGGCGAGGGCCGCGCGCACCGAAGACTCACTTGCTTCATAGGTCCGGATCACCACCGGCACATTGCCGCCCTTCTGCCGCCCCATCTGGATGACCGATTCGATACTGATCCCGTTCTTGCCGAGGATGCCGGAAAGGGTGGAGAGCACCCCCGGTTTGTCGGCGGCGGTGATTCTGAAGTAATAGGGACAGCGCAGCTGGTCCATCGGGGTGATTTTTCCCGGCCTGATTTTTTCCGGCCGGTACGAAAGGCTCGGCACCCGGTTGATCGAGCCGTTGACGATATTGCGGGCGATATCAACCGCATCGGCAACCACCGCGCTGCCGGTCGGCATCTTCCCGGCCCCCAGGCCGTAGAGCAGGACATTGCCGACCATGTCCCCGGTGAAATGAATCCCGTTATAAGCGCCGCCGATGTTCGCGAGCATGTGCTTTTCGGGCACCATCGTCGGATGGACCCGCGCCTCGACATGATCGCCGTGATTGACGCTCACCGCCAGGAGCTTGATCCGGTAGCCGAACTCACGGGCGAACTCGATGTCCACCGGCTCGATCCGGCTGATCCCTTCGGTGCTCACCTCGGCGAGGTCCACCTGCATCCCGTAGGCGAGACACATCAGGATCACCAGTTTGTGGGCGGTATCGATCCCTTCGATATCGTAGGTCGGATCAGCCTCGGCATAGCCGATGGCCTGGGCTTCGGCAAGGACCTCCTCGAAAGGGGCGCCTTCCTCGGTCATCTTGTTCAGGATATAGTTGCTGGTCCCGTTCATGATCCCCATGATCGAGACGATTTTGTTGGCGACCAGCCCCTCTTTCAAGGCCTTGATCACCGGGATGCCGCCGCCGACGCTCGCCTCGAAACCGACCTCGACCCCCTTTTCGGCCGCGGCGTTGAAGATTTCCCTGCCGTGCTGGGAGATCAGCGCCTTGTTGGCGGTCACCACATGTTTGCCGGCGGCAATCGCTTTCAGGATGAAGGTCTTTGCCGGTTCGATGCCGCCGATCAGTTCGATCACGATATCGATCTCCGGATCACCGAAAATATCCTCAACATTTTTGGTCAGCGTCACCCCGGAAAATTGCGGGGGAAGCGTATCGACCATAATATCGGCCACCGTTTTGAGGCGGAGCGACAGCCCGGCCCTGCTTTCAAGGCGTTCCGCCTGCTGCAGAAGGACTTCGGCGGTACCGGAACCGACTGTGCCAAAACCTATGAGCCCTACATTAATAGTCTTCATGAGCGTAACCTGTATCACTTGAATTTTAACTGGTGCCTGCCGGGAAGGGCATCGCGGCAGAGCGCCGCAGTACCGGGCCGAAACAGACAACTGACTGAACCGAAACTATATGATGATAAAAAGAACAAAAGTCCAGCACAATAACCTTCTTTATAAAAAGTTGTCAAAAAGAATACGCTGCTCATGATTATTTCCGGGCCAACCTCAGCCGGATTGACATCCGGAGCAAAAAAAATTATGAATAGCAGGACATTTTAATGATGGTTACCAACTGATGTTTCAGTCAATTTTTTTCCTCGAGGTATTCCGCACGTGGGACAGTTAAGTTTATTCTCCATGTTCTGGCACGCGGGACTGATGGTCAAATCCGTCATGCTCCTGCTCCTGTTTTTCTCGCTGGGTTCATGGTACATCATCTTCAAGAAGCACATGCTCTTTAAAAAGATCGTGGTCGACACCGGAGCCTTTGCCAAATCGTTCTGGAGTTCAAAAAGCCTGGTCGAGGCCCACAAGGCTTTGTCCGACAAGAGCAACAGCCCGGAGGCCGCCATCTTCAGGGCCGGCTACAATGAACTCCAGAAGATCAAGGCGAGCAGACCCGGCAGCAGCACCGACGCCTCTCTGGAAATGCGTCTGGCCGGGATCGACAACCTCAAGCGGTCACTGTCAAAGGCGGAAACTTCCGAATTAAACCGGGTGAGCCGCAATCTTGCCTTTCTCGCAACCACCGGCAGCGCCACCCCGTTCATCGGGCTGTTCGGCACCGTCTGGGGGATCATGACCTCTTTTCATGAGATCGGCAAAATCGGCTCCGCCTCCCTGGCCGTTGTCGCGCCCGGCATCTCCGAGGCGCTGGTCGCGACCGCTGCGGGTCTGGCCGTAGCGATCCCGGCGGTAATCTTCTACAATTACTATTCCAACAAGGTGGCCGAACTGGAAGGGCAGATGCAGTCTTTCTCCGCCGATTTCCTGAATCTGGTCGAACGCGACCTCATCGCCAGAAACTGATCCGGGAGCAGGAAAGAATATGGGTTTTACCCCGCGAAACGGCAAAAGCGGCCTGGTGGCCGAAATCAATGTGACCCCGCTGGTCGATGTCATGCTGGTGCTCCTGATCATCTTCATGGTCACCGCGCCGATGATGAGCCAGGGCGTGGATGTTGATCTGCCCGAGACCACCGCCCGGCCACTGCCGCAGAAAGTCAAGCCGGTGATCATCTCCATCAGTGACAAAGGCGAGCTGACCATCGACCGGATCAGCGTCAACCGGGAACTGTTCAGGCAGAAACTGGCCAGGCTCTCCGAGAAAGACCGGGAACGGCCGGTCTTCCTGAATGCCGACAAGAAAGTGGCCTACGGGCTGGTGGTCTCGATCATGGCCGACATCAAGGACGCCGGTTTCGACAAGCTGGGGATGATCACCAGGCCCCTCTACGACAAAGCTGGAAAATGAGAGCGCGTTTAACCGCCCTGATAGATGATCTCCATTATTTCCTTTCCGACCTCCGCACCTTCCTGAACCCGAGGTCGGCAGCGGCCGGTCTGGGTGACTGCTGGGATGATCTCCGCCATGACCGTGAGCAGCGGACCCCTTTCCTGCTGACGGTGGCAGTGCATGCCGGGGCAATCCTGTTCACCATCTTCGGGCCGCTGATCATCTGGTCCGAACCGACCATTCCGGAAGTCTATACGGTTGAACTGTACCAGGCCGTCGAACCACCTCCCGAAGTGCAGAAGGTCGTGATCAGGGAAAAGGCCCCCCCTCCCCCCCCACCGGTACCGGAACCTGCGCCGGCGGCAAAACTGCCGGCTGTTTCCCTGAGTCCCCTGAAGCAGAAACTGGCCCTGGAGAAGGCGGAACGGGAAAAGGAAAAACTCCGCCAGGAGCTGATCAAGACCCGGATGGAACAGGTGAAACTTGATTTCATGAAGGAGCAGGCGGAAAAAGAGGCCCGCAAGGCAGCAAATACGGCGGTGAGCCGGATTTCCGACCTCTATCGCAGGGAAAAGGAATATTCCGAGGCCCAGGCAATCACCACTCCCGATGCCCAGACGGTTCCCGATGCCCCGCCATCCGACTCCAGAAGCAGGGCCAGGGAAATGGAGGCGATCGACAGGTACAAGGCGCAACTGGTCCAGCATATCGACAAGTTCTGGAAACTGCCCGAACTGAAGGAGTGGAGCGACGAACTCGAATGTGTGATGATCATCAGGGTCAACCGCGACGGCAGTGTGATTTCGAGCTATTTCAAGAAACGGTCCGCCGACAGCCGTTTTAACCAGTATGTTCAGAAGGCTGTTGACGATGCAACCCCCCTGCCTCCGTTTCCCATTGATCTGCCCCAGCAGAACGACGAAATTCATGTGACTTTTTATCCCGGCGGGTTATTGTAAAAAACCTCAACTTTCTGAATTATGTTAATCTCCCGATAAAGCTGAATTGAGCAGCTGGCCTGCTCGTACGAAACTTATACCCGTAGGGTGAAATAAAGGGGTTTTGGCGATTTTTTCGTGCCTGTTTTCCACAAGAAGGCAGAAGCCGGGAGTCAGAAGCCAGGAGAAAAGCTTTAAAATCAGTCATTCTGGCTTCTGGATTCTGGCTTTTAACCATGGAATGCCGCCATGGCTTTGGATTATTTTATGACAGCAAACCAATATCTTAGGCAAGTCAGAAAGTTGAGTAAAACACCCTGCCCCGGCTCATCCTCCTTTTGCCTTATGAGATCCGACCGACTGACCATGCTTATGAAAAACCTGCTGATCAAAACACTTTTCACCCTTTCTTTTCTACTCTGTATGTCGTCCGCCCGGGCCGCAATCATCATCGACGTGACTTCGGCCGAGCTGCGCAAGGTCCCCACCGCGGTTCCTTTTTTCATCAACATCAACCGGCAGGAAGTCATCGAGGACCGGGGCCGCGAGATGGCCGCCCTTCTCGCGGAGGCCCTCGTCTTCCATGGTTTCATCTCCATTATCCCTCCCGATGATTACGGCGGAGTCCAGACCGCGAACTGGCTCGACCTGGCGGCGGACTTTGCGGTGCTCGGCAATTATCAGGAAGATGAGAAGGGGCTGGTTATTGAAGTGCGCCTGATCGATGTCACCACCGGCAGAATGATTCTCGGAAGGAGATACCGGGGTAAAGCCGACAAGATCCGGGAGATGATCCTGAAATTCTGCGACGAGATCATTTTCAAAATGACCGGAGATAAGGGCGTGAGCCGCACCAGCATTGCCTTTGTTTCGGACAAGACCGGCAGCAAGGAGATCTATATTACCGATATTTTCGGTGACCAGCTGCGCCAGGTCACCAAGCATAAGGGCATCGCGGTCTCCCCGCGCTTTTCCCCCGACGGCAGGTATTTAAGTTACACTTCCTACCACAAGGGCAACCCGAACCTGTACATCACCGATCTCTCCCAGAGCAAAGTCACCACCCCGATCTCCCAACGGCGGGGGCTGAACATGGCCCCGGCCTGGCATCCGGACGGCACGAAAATGGCCGTCACCTTAAGCCCGGACGGCAATCCGGACCTTTACCTGATCGACACCTCGGGCAATATCCTAAGCCGTCTCACCGAACACGAAGGGATCAACGTTTCTCCGAGCTGGTCGCCGGACGGCAGGAGGCTCGCCTTTGTCTCAGACCGCAGCGGCAGCCCCCAGATCTATGTGATGGATGTCAACACCCGTACCGCCCAGAGGATCACCTTTGTCGGATCCTACAACACCACCCCCTCCTGGTCGCCCGACAACAATCTGATCGCCTATTCCGGTCACTATGAGAACATGTATCATATTTATGTGATCAGCCCCGAGGGGGGGCGCCCCACCCGGCTGACCCGATTCTGGGGAGACCATGAATCTCCGAGCTGGTCACCCGACAGCCGGCAGATCGTCTTTTCCAGACGACGGGGAGATGAACAGAATATCTGTTCCATTTTCAGAAACGGCTCCGGTTTCAAGGTCCTTTTCGACTGGGACGGCGAAGAGACCATGCCGCAATGGTCGCCCCGGGAAGAGCGATAGTCGAGTCCGGGCCAACCGGTTTTTTCTGGAAAATAAATCTCCAGCGGCTATATTCTTTCTTTGATCCGGAGAGTTGAATCCCGGTCATTTTTTACAGTCAATCTCAGCAACGGACCTTACATCTCATGCGCACGATCATCCGGCTCAAACCCATCCTGTCAATTCTCGCCTTTTCTCCTTTCCTGATTCAATGTGTCGCCTCGACCCAGGACGTCAAGAACCTCGACCTGCGGCTCCGTTCCATGGACAACAAGCTGATCAACATGGACCGGGGGATGAATGACCTCAAGGAAGAGACCACCAACCGGGCCAACAAGAACTCGGTTGAGGCCCTGCAGAAAAATCTGGCCGACACCGCAAACACCATCGACCAGTTACGGACCAAGCTCCTGCAGGTCAAGGGCCAGATGGAAGAAAATGCCCATCAATACCAGAAACTTCAGGAAACCGGCAACGACTATCGCGACAGCATGTCGGGCCGTCTGCATGACCTGAACACGGCCATTGAAAACTTACGGCTCTCCCTTGATGAACAAAGCAAAAAGCACCAGGAACTGGAAACGAGAATTCTCGCCAATGAAGTTCTGATTAAACAGAACGCAAACGGGATAGACAGTCTCAGACAGGCCAGAGCAGATGCCGCCGCCGAACAGGCGAAAAAAGCGGCCGAAGCTGCGGCGATTGCGGCACGAAGGGCCGAGGAAGCCCGTGAGAGAGCAAGATTGCAGGCCGAGGCGGAAGAAAAAGCCAGAAAAGCGGAAGCGGAAGCCGCAGCCAAAGCCCGGAAGCGGACCTCCTCACCGGCCACGGTGAAACTCATTGAACCGGAGAAAGAAAAGAAAACGGTCAGCCAGAAAACTTCCACCAACAAACCGTCTGCCGCAAAAGCCCAGAGTGCTGCGAGCAGCAAATCCTCCGCCGCCGGCAACCCTTACGAAAAAGGAATGGAACTCTTCAATGCCAAAAAGTATCAGGACGCCTATGCCTCATTCTCGGAGTATGTCGAGAAATTCCCCACCGGTGATCTGGTGGCAAATGCCAGGTTCTGGCTGGGTGACAGCCTCTACAACCAGCAGGAATACGAACTGGCCATCCTGGAATACCAGAAGGTGATCGCCGAATTCCCGAAACACGACAAGTCCCCCGCCGCGTTGCTCAAACAGGGCCTGGCCTTCGAAAAGCTCAAGGACCTCGAGACCGCCAAACTGGTTTACTACAAACTGACCGATGATTATCCGGAGAGTGACCAGGCTGAAACCGCCAGGTCCAGACTGAAGGTGTTGAAATAAAATCAGGTTCATAAAATTATAAAAGGGGGCGCTGACTATCCAGTCAGCGCCCCCTTTTGGTTAAACAATATCAGGAACAAGAATCAGGGCGCGATCCCCAGCTCTTTTTCTTTCTTGTGGACCGCCATTCTGGTCTTGACCGCGGTATCGGGGATCAGGCTCATGGAGTCGATCCCGCATTCCACCAGGAAGGTCGCAAATTCAGGGAAGTCGGAAGGACCCTGGCCGCAGATGCCGATCTTTTTGCCGCGACGTTTGGCAGTCGCGATCACCATCTTGATCATATCCTTCACCGCCTGATCCCGTTCATCGGCGATCCCGGCGATCAGGCCGGAATCGCGATCAAGACCGTAGGTGAGCTGGGTCAGGTCGTTGGAACCGATGGAGAAGCCGTCGAAAATATCGGCGAAGGCATCGGCGGAGATCACGTTGCTCGGGATCTCGCACATCACGTAAAGTTCAAGGCCGTTCTCACCCTGGACCAGACCGCAATCGCGCATGACCTCGATAACCTTTCTGCCCTCATCCGGGGTCCGGCAGAAAGGAACCATCAGTTTGATGTTGTTGAGTCCCATGTCGTTTCTGGCCTTCAGCAGACCCTGGCACTCAAGCTCGAAGGCCGGCCGGTATTTCGGATCGTAATAACGGGAGGCACCGCGCCAGCCGATCATCGGGTTCTCCTCTTCCGGCTCGTAGAAAGTGCCGCCGACCAGGTTGGCATACTCGTTACTCTTGAAGTCGGAGAGGCGCACGATCACGTCTTTCGGGTAGAAACCTGCGGCAATCCGGCCGACGCCCTCGGCAACCTTGTCGATGAAGAACTGTTTCTTGTCGGCATAGGCGCCGGTTTTCTCATCGATTTTCCTGACGACTTCCAGTTTTGCAGGATCGCCGGAGTTTTTCAGCTCTTCATAGTTGACCAGCGCCAGCGGATGCAAGCCGATATGGGAGTTGATGATGAACTCCTCTCTGGCGAGCCCCACCCCGTCATTGGGAATCTGGCTTTCGGTAAAGGCCTTTTCCGGAATGGCGAGGTTCATCATGATCTTGGTCTTGGTCGCCGGCAGATCGCCGAGATCGAGTTTCTCGATCTCGAAATCAAGGAGCCCGTCATAGACATAACCGGTCTCCCCTTCAGCGGAAGAGGCGGTGACGTTCTGCCCGGTCTTGATCCGTTCAGTTCCGTTGGCGGTGCCGATAACACACGGGATCCCGAGTTCACGGGAAATGATCGCGGCGTGACAGGTCCGGCCGCCCCGGTTGGTGATGATGGCGGCGGCGATCTTCATGATCGGCTCCCAGTCGGGATCGGTCATATCGGTGACCAGCACCTCGCCCTTCTTGAAGGTCGAGATATCTTTGACGTCTTCGATACAATGGGCCGCACCCTTGCCGATCTTGGTACCGACCGCGAGCCCCTCGGCAATCACCTTGCCTTTTTCTTTCAGCTTGTAGGTTTCCATGACCCCTTTGGAGGCCTGGGAGTGCACGGTCTCGGGACGGGCCTGGACGATGAAGAGCTTGCCGGTGCCGACCTTGACCCCGTCACCATCCTTGGCCCACTCGATATCCATCCCCTTCTTATAGTGGTCCTCAATGATGCAGGCCCAGTTGGC